>NZ_RZTB01000019.1:81994-86378 GCF_003997735.1 Mesorhizobium sp. M7A.F.Ca.MR.148.00.0.0
GTCTGAAAAGGAGCGAAACCTTTGTGGGCAAATTCGCTTTGCCCCGGGGAAACAGCGCCCGCCGCGGGAGGAGGTGCAGCGGGCGCCGTTTTTGTGGTCAACCCTTGGGAGGAGGTAAGGGGTGACCGTATTCGTCAAGGTCGGGGAGGAGGTCGACCCTGGCGAAATTCTGGTTAGATCGCCTGGCGGGCGATCATCTTGATTTCGTCGCGGACGATACCGAGATCATGCAGCTGGCGGTTGGAAAGGCGACCCAGCTCGGTAACCGTCTCGCGATAAACGCGCCAGTTACGATAATTGCGGATCAGGTTCATTGTCGTTCTCTTTTTCAAAACTGGTTCGGACCATTCGCGGTCCGAAGAATTAGACCGCCTTGCGAGCGACGTAAGGAATGTCGCTGCGGCTGATGCCGAGGTCGGTCAGTTCACGGTTGCTCAGGCGGCTCAGCTCGGACACGGTGTCCCTGTAGCGGCGCCAGTTGCGGTAGTTGCGGATCAGGTTCATGGTAGTTCTCGTTTCGTCTTTCTTGCGGATCATTCCGTTTGTGTACGAACTATAAATAGGCGGACCCATATCGATTTAAAAGCGCTATGGCTGCATGGCAGCAATGCAAATTGTGCAATGCAGCATTAACGGGCGTTCACGGACCTGACACAAAGAAACCCGAATCGGAAAATGTCGCCGCGTCAACGATTTGACCGGATCGGCTGAAAAAAAGACCAAACTTGGGGGAGACGCAGCATGGCGGGGTATTCGTCGCGGGTCAGGGCGGATATCGCGCGTTGGCTGCAGGCCGGGCTGATTGACGCCGCCACAGCCGATTCGCTTTCGCGCGATGTCGAGGCCAACGAGCGCAAGTCGCTCAGCTTCGGCTCTATCCTGGCGATGATGGCTGCCGTGCTGTTCGGAGCCGCCATCCTGATTTTCGTCGCCGCCAATTGGGACGCGATCCCGCGGCTGGCGCGCGTGGCGGCACTGTTTGCCGTCATCCTTGGTGGCTATGTCGGCGGAGCGGTGCTGAAGGCCCGCGACCATGCGGCGATCGGGGAAGCGCTCTGGATCGTGGCGGCTGCGGCTTTCGGCGGCTCGATCGCGCTGATCGGCCAGATGTATCATCTCTCGGGCGACGAGGCCTCGGCTCTGGTCACCTGGGGCGCCGGCACGGCGCTGGCGGCGGTGGCGCTGCGTTCTAATCCGCTGACGGTGGCTTCGGTCGGCATCGCCGATGCCTGGCTGTTCCTGAAAGGCTTCGACTACTACAGCCGCAGCGAATTTCCGCATGCCTTCTTGATCATGGCGATCGTGCTGTTTGCCGTCTCGTTCTGGACCCGCAGCCAGGCGGCGCGCCACCTGATCATCCTGTCGGTTCTGTTCTATCTTGTGCTGCTGGTCACCAACCACGACACGCTGCAGGTGGCGATCCCGCTGGTCGTCGTCTCGGCGCTGCTGTTCGCGGCCTCGGTCTTCGCGCCGGATCCAGTCGACCGGGTCGTGCAGCTCGGCGGCCGCTTGCCCTTGCACGCACTGCTCGGCTTCCTCACCGGCCTCGCAATGATTCAGTTCGAACTCGCCGACGAGAGCACCTACAACAGCGGTTTTGCCCTCGCTTCGGTGATCGCGCTTGCCGGCATTGTCGCCGCGATCGTGCTGGCAGGGCGGGAAAGCCGTGGGCTGCGCTGGTTTGCCTATCTTGGCTTCGCCTTCGAACTCGCCATCATCTATGTGGTGACCTTGCAATCGATGCTCGATACGGCCGGTTTCTTCCTGGCCGCCGCGGTGCTGCTAGGCATCCTTGCGATCGTCATCATCCGCGTGGAAAAGCGTATGAAGGGCCCGGATGCCAGAGGAGCCACGGCATGATGAGCGGGAAAAGACTTGTCATCTCGGCGCTGGTGCTGGCGCTCGTCCAGATCGGCTTCCTGAGCTGGATCATCGCCGGCCGGGCGGCGATCCTGCGCAACGGCAAGGAAGTCCTGCTGAAGATCGAACCTGTCGATCCGCGCGACCTCCTGCGCGGCGATTATATTATCCTAGGCTACGATATTTCGCGCATACCGGTGAAAATGATCGCCAACATTCCGCCCGACAAACTCTCAAGCGACGACACCACGATAGTCGTCCGCTTGAACAAGGGGTCCGACAACTATTGGCAGCCGACGACCGCCTGGTTCGGCAAGGCGCCAACACTGGCCGCTGCCGACGAGGCCGATATATCAGGCCACGTCGCCGAGGGCTGGGACCTTCGCGGCGAAGAGGCGACCATCGCGCCGGACTACGGTATTGAGCGCTTCTATTTGCCGGAAGGCGAGGGGATGGCGATCCAGAACGATATGCGGGTGCGGCCATTCGGCATCCGTCTTGCGCTCGCCGGCGACGGCACCGCGCAGATCAAGGCGCTGGTCGACGGCGACAAGACGCTGTTCGAGGAACCACTCTACTAAGTCCCTTATTTCCAGTGGTGTGAAGCATGCCCGTTAACCTGTCGAAGCGTGACGACATCAACCTCGACACTGTTTTCCGCGTCGCCTGGAAGAAGGACACGGTGGCGATCGGCGAGAAGGCCTTGCAGCGCATCGCCGAATGCCGCGTTTCGTTTCTGAAGCTGATCGAATCCGATCCGCCACCGGTCATCTATGGCGTCACAACCGCCATGGGGGAATTGGCGAGCCGAAAGCTCGAACCTGACGAGCGTGATCGCCATGCGCGCATCAAGGCGTTTGCCGCCGCCACCTCGTTCGGCGATCCCTTGCCGGATCGCGTGGTCAGGGCGATCGTGCTTGCCCGTCTGACGAATTTCATCGAGGGCAACGCCGCCACAACGCCGCGCATCGCGCTTGCCGTGGCCGCTATGCTCGACGGTGAGCCGATGCCTGTCGTGCCGGCCTCCGGCCAGGGCGGCGCCGGTGAGATCCTGGCGCTCTACCCCTTGTTTGCAGAACTTTCGACGCGTTTCGACCTCGAGGTCAAAGAACGCGGCTCGCTGATCAACGGCTCGCCTTGCGCTGCTGCTCTGGTGGCAGACGCAGCGCTCGCGGCGCGCCGCCGGATCCGCATGGCGCACCAGGTGTTCGCGCTGTCGATCGAGGCGTTTCGTGCCCCCCTCGAACACTATGACGCCGCCCTCGACACGCTCTGGGGCGATGAGCATGAGGCCGCGGCCCTGCAGGGTTTGCGGGAATTTCTGGTTGGCGCCGGCGACGGGCGGCGCAACTATCAGGCGCCGGTCAGCTACCGCATCGTGCCGCGCGTCCTCGGCCAGGCGCATCGTGCGTTGTCGTCGGCCGAGCGGGCGGCCAATGTGTCGCTGGCCTCTATATCGGATAATCCGGTCTACATCCCGCCCGACGATGCACATCCGCTCGGCCGCTGCATCTCGACCGGCGGCTATCACAACGCCATGGCGACGCCGGCGTTGGATGATCTGGCGGCGATATGGGCCGACATCTGCCTGCTTTGCGACCGTCACGCCTCCAAGCTGCTCAACGGCAAGGTGTCGCTGCTGCCCGATCTTCTGATGACCGGACGACACTCAGCCGACAGCGACGGCCATGGCAATGTCGGCTACGTGCCGATGGCGATCACCGGCTATCTCGAACAGGCCAAGCTGGCCGCACAGCGCACCTTCATTCCGGGAACGGAATCGGCCGGCGCGGGGCAGGACGATGTCGCCACGACGGCGTTCTTCGCCTGGACCAAGGAGGCAACCGCCGGCCGCTGCGTCGATGCCGCCATGGCGATGCTGGCGATGATCGCCTCGCAGGCGCTGCACGTCACCGAACGGACGCCGCCGCCGGCGCTGCGCTCCTTCGTCGATCAAATCAGAGCTATCGTGCCGCCTGTCGGCGCCGATCGTGTGCTGGGGCCTGAGCTTGCCAGGCTGGCGGAATGGTTCACACAGAAAGTGTTCGAGGCGTAGAGATGCCAACAAGCCGTGGCTGGTGAAATTGGTGCGCCTGAACGGATGAAATTTGAACCTGCGTTTGAACCTGCGCTGGTCCCCTTCGCCAAGGCTTCGGAGGACGCTCCTTCGTCTAAAGCGGTGTCGTGCCTGAAGGGATTCCGGCGACCCGCTTCAGGTCTTTTTTTGTGCATGTCGTTCTCCCAAAACCGAGGTCACTTTTGGCGACATGCACTAACGAGCTTCAGGTGGCCCGCCACCCGAAGCTCGAAGAGAGAAAGGTGGTGCGGACGACGGGAATCGAACCCGTACGATCAGAGATCGAGGGATTTTAAGTCCCTTGCGTCTACCAATTCCGCCACGTCCGCAGGCCAGCCCTTTTCAGACGCCTGACACAGGCCGTCAAGTCGTGTTGTTGAGCGTTCGCCGAACGTGCAAACAGACGGGGCGGCTTGATGATACTGGCGCGATCACGGAATTATCGGC
>NZ_RZTB01000001.1:0-176180 GCF_003997735.1 Mesorhizobium sp. M7A.F.Ca.MR.148.00.0.0
ACTTCGGCTTCCGCCAGATCCATTTCGAATTCGCCGACAACGCGCTTGCCATCAAATACAGCGACGGCGGCGCGGCCGATCCTCTCGTTGAACTGTTCGACATCATATCAGGTGAAACTGCCGAGGCTGCCTTGCGCCGCCTGTTCCTCGAAAAGACCGACAAGGCGGTCAGCGCCCGCTGCGTGCTGACGCCTTACACGCAGGGCACGGAGCCTGCAGGCGTCAAACGCTACTCATTCAGCCCTGACGCCTCCTATGCGGAAGAACTCAAAGCGCTTGCCAGTTCCGACGAGGTTCCCGAACCGCCCTGCGGCGACTGGGGTGAAATGCCTGACGGCATCCAGTATTTCGAGGTGCCGGCGGGTGAGGGGCACAGGCTTCTGTTTGTGCGCATCGGCCAGGACGAGCCATTGTTTGACGAGCAGACGCTTCGCGTTTTCCGGAGGGGGTGAGAAGCGCTTTCTCACCAGGTCAGACGGATTCGGTCATGGCACCGATCCGCCGGTAGACGAATGGTTCTTCTCTCGAAGGGGCTGTGGCAATGCGCTTGGCTTCGTCGATCAGCATTGCCATGCGAGCATGGATCGGCGATTTCGCGCAAGCCGGGTCCGTTGCAGCGGCATCGCCGGCGATCGCCATCGCCTGGCAGCGGCAGCCGCCCCAGTCGATCTCGCGCCGCTCACAGCCGCGACAGGGTTCCTGCATCCAGTCCGTGCCGCGAAAGGCATTGAACCCCGGTGAATCGGCCCAGATCGAGGACAGCCTGCGTGGTTCGAAACGCTCGAAGCTGAGCGACGGGATCGTCTGTGCGGCATGGCAGGGCAGTACGGTGCCGTCAGGCGTCACCATGAAGGCGTCCCGCGCCCAGCCGCCCATGCACGGCTTGGGATAGATCGCGAAATAGTCCGGCGTCACAAAATCGATGTTGATGATGCCGGCCAACCGCTCCTGTGCCTCCGCGACGATCTCCGCCTGCCTGTCGACCGCTTCCCGCTCGGGCATCAGTTGGTCGCGATTGGTCAACGCCCAGCCGGCATACTGCACATTGGCGATCTCGAGCCTCTCCGCGCCCAGCGAAAGGGCGAGATCGATGAATTCCGGCACTTCCTCGATGTTATGGCGATGGATCGGTGCGTTGATGGTAAGAGGCAGACCGGCAGTGCGCGCGCGGCGTGCCGTTTCCAGCTTCTTTTCGTGAGCGCCCTTGTGGTTGCCGATGCGATCGGTGGTCGCCGGCCGCGCGCCCTGAAAGCTCAGTTGCAGATGGTCGAGGCCGGCTTCGGCAAATGCCTCGATACGGCCCTCGACGATGCCAACGCCCGCGGTAATCAGATTGGTGTAGACACCGCGCCCCGCAAGCCCTGCGATAAATTGCTCGAGGTCGCGGCGCAGTGTCGGCTCGCCACCGGACAGATGCACCTGGAGCACTCCCAGATCGGCGGCCTCCGAGAACAGGGCGAGCCAGGTCTCAGTGTCGAGTTCGCGATTGGCCTTCAGCAGTTCCAGCGGATTGGAGCAATAAGGGCATTGCAGCGGGCAGCGATGCGTCAGTTCCGCCAGCATGCCGATTGGAGGGAGGAGGGGCGTGCTCATAGCCTCACCAGCAGCTTGTCCGACCATTCCTGCAGGAAGGCGATGACGTCGGTCGCCACGGCCTCCTGTTCGGCCTCATAATCCGCGGCAAGGCCGGCAATGATATCGCCGACCGTGGACCGTCCATCGCAGCGGCGCAATATGTCGAGACTGACATCGTTCGGCCAGAATATCTTTTCCGGTGAAAGCACGGCGAATGCCTGCCGCACGGAATCGTATTGTATGCGCACGTGTTTCGGCAGCGAAGGTACCGATCGCAACGACACCACGGCTCTTTCGCGCAGCGCCATCATTGGGCTGCCTCGGGCTGGAAGGCGCCGGGCGGTATGTTTCCCTGCTCGCCATAGGCGTGTTGAAGCGCGTCAAGCATGGCCCAGAGTATATCGCATTTGAACACCAGTGCATCGATTGCTTGCTGCTGGCGCTCCGCTGTATCGGCGTGGCTGAGCACGTAGGCGAGGGCGAAGTCGGCGTCACGTGAGGCCTGTTCGGGCCGTTGCCTGAAATAGGCCAGTGTATCCTCGGTGATGTAGTCGTATTTGGCCAGCATTGCCGGCACCCGCTCGCCGATGATGAGTGGCGAGAACATCTCGGTCAGCGAGGACGCGACCGCCTCGAACAACGTCCGGTTTGTACAAAAGGAAAGGTAAGCGCCCACCGCGAAGCGCGTCGCCGGCAGTGCCAGCCTTTCGCTCTTCACGGCCTCGGCGTCCAGGCCGAGCGAAGTTGCCAGATGCAGCCAGCGCGCGATACCGCCGCTCCAGCCGTCCTCGCCGTCATGATCCTCGATCCGCTTGCGCCACGCGGCGCGAAACGCTGGATCCTCGGCATGCACGAGTATCATGGCATCCTTTCGCGGGATGACCGCCTGATAGCAATAGCGGTTCAGCGCCCAGGCCTTCATCTCGGCCTTCGACAATGCGCCGCTGGTCATCCTGTGGTGAAAGGGATGGCGATTGTGATAGCGCTCGGCGCCAACCTGCCTCAATACGGCTTCGAGAGCGCTCGTGGAGAGTCCGCCTTTGGCTGCATCGCGGAAGTCGCTCAAAATTCCACCTCAAGACCGTCGCTTGCGATTTCCCAGCCTGCCGCCTTGACCGCCGCGTGCTCGGCGGAGTTCTCGTCAAGGATGGGGTTGGTGTTGTTGATGTGGACGAAGACACGACGGCCGACCTTCACATCGGCCAAGCCGGCGATCGAACCCGATTCTCCCGAGATCGCCAGATGCCCCATCCGCGCGCCGGTTTTCTGACCGACGCCGGCGACGATCATCTCGTCGTCGGTATAGACCGTGCCGTCGAACAGAAGACAGGCGGCATCGGCGAGACGCGCGCGCAAGGCCGCATCGATGCGTGCGCAGCCTGGGATATAGAAGACGGAGCCGCGGCTGCCGATGCCGGCAATTCGGACTCCGATCGTATCACCTGCGTCGGAGTTGAAATTGGCATCCGGATGGTCTCTATCCTCCAGATAGAGTGCTATCTTCCCGGGCACTGGAAAGGGCTCGATCATTACGCCGGTCTCGCGGCCTTCTGCGTCGCAAATGGCCAATTCTTTCGCCGGCGGCAGGATGCGCCGCGGCACAAGCGCTGGATCGAGAACACGGAAAATCGAATTCGCCTCCAGCGTCGCCAGAACCTGCGCCGTTGCATAGATGGCGAAAGGCTGCCGCTCGCGCAGGCTGAGCAGTCCAGCGATATGATCGACATCGGCGTTGGTCAGCACCACCGCGCGAATAGGGGTGGAGCGCAGCGGCGCATCGCCCGCAGGCTGCAGTTCAGGTGTTGCAGCGATTTGCTGGCGAATGTCGGGCGAGGCATTGAAAAGAACCCAGCCGAACCCGTCCGCGGAGGCGGCGATACTGGACTGGGTTCGTGAATGCACCCCGGCCATGCCGGTGCGAGCCGCACGACTCAGACGGTAGTTGCAGTTCCATTGCGGAAAGCCGCCGCCCGCCGCCGATCCGATGATCCTCAAATGCATGAAAATGCCCGCGCGCCGGCTTCTCTGACCTGCAGGCAATTTGCAGTCACAAAAAACGCTTCGCGCGCTTTGCGTGCGTCAAAATCTTTCACGAAAATCCCATGCGGCGAGGGGATGCGCGCCCCTGTCGCCAGGGACGCGCACCTCTGCGGCCTACTTCTTGGGAGTAATTTCAGCAGGCAGATACCGTGAAATTTCGAAGCCAGCGGCAACCTGACACATGGTCGGTTTTTTCCAGTTCTTCTTCATGACATTTCTCCTCTTATACCAGCCCGAAGGGACCGATCCTGTCGTTAGCCAACCATTGCAGGGCACCGACGCAATGGCTCGTCCATCAAGTCTCAAAATGGACAAATGAAACAATAGGTTTTGAAAGTTGAAAACAAACTATCGAGAATAATTGCAGTCCTTACTTCAATTGTTCGTTGTGTAGGGTTTTTTCTCCTCCAGTGGAAGGTTTGCATCTTCCCACCCATCAGCGCCGAGCGGATACCAGATTACCGAACTGTAGCCCCACTCGACCGCCCGTTTCGCCGCATTCCACGACATCCAGCAATTCGTCATGCAGTAGAACAGAATCGCGCGCGACTTGTCCGTCCCGGCCTTGGCCTCGAGGCCTTGGCGAAAATAGCTGGCGGTCTCCTGCGAAATAGCGCCGTATCCCACATTGGCCAGCCATATGCTGCCTGGGATGTCCTTTCTGACCTTGTCCCTCCATATGGTTCCTGCCGGCAAATTGGTCGGTTTGGGCGTGTCCGGCATCACGTCGAAGAAGATCGCCTTTTTCGCTCGCCACAGCGCTTCCGCTTCCACCGTCGTCACCACCCTCGCGCCTTGCAGCGTCCGCGGCACCGGCGCCCGATAGTCGTCCATCCGGAAACCGCTGGGTTCGGCGACATCGCCAGCCCATGTCGGCTCGGTCAGACCCAGAAGGCTCGCGGCGACCAGCAAGAAAATAGTCTCCCTTCCATTCATTGGGTAATCAGGTTGTCGTGTTCGTCGATCAGCGGCACGTTATAGCTCAGCAGGATCCTGGTGATCTCCGCCTGGTTTTCCCTGATCACCCGGTTGAGCGTCCGCTTCCATTCCTGGTCGGACGGACGTACGCCCATGGTAATGCGGTAAGACATGCGCGAGCCGGTTTTTTCCTTCACCAGTGGAACGATCGTCACATCGGCTCCGAGTTCCTTGGCATAGTAACCTGCCATCGGTCCCCACAGCACCGCCGCATCGATCTTGTGTGCCAGCATGTCCTTGATCATGACCTCCCCCATGGATGGGGTGACCCGCGTATCCACCGCAAGCGGATAGATCTTGGCGGTCCGCAGGAGCTTGTTGGCGGCCATGTTGGCGGTTGGCGGCGTGCTTTCAACGACGCCGATCGTCTTGCCCTTGAGTCTGGGATCCTCGATCGTTTCCACGCCTTCCATATCGTGGCTTTTCGGATGCACAAGCACATAGGCGGAGCGATAGTAGGCGTTGGTGTTCTGCACCAGCTCATCGCCCTGGGCATAGCCCATGATGATGTCGCATCGGTTGGCCCCCAACGTATTGCGCACGAAGCCGGTGATCGTGGGAAACCAGGTGTAGGAGACGGACTTGCGCCCGGTTTTCGCGGCAACCAGCTCTGCCAGCTTGTTTTCGAATCCTTCGCCGCTCTTGTCGGTGAAGGGCATATTCGAGGGATCGGCGCAGACGCGCAAGATGCCGGGATCGACCAGTTCTCCCGCCGCACCAAGGCCGGCGCTTTGCGCATGCGCATTCGACGGCAGCAAGGCGAGTGTGCCGAGGATCGGCAGAACGACGCGCAGCTTCAATGCATCGCGGCCAATCATGTCATCCACCCATGCAGGATGCTTCGGCATCCTTCGCCGCCTGGGCCTTGTCTTCGTGCTTGGGCGGCCGTCCGCGGGGCGCCGCGCCATCTGCGCGCGCGCGCAGGTAGATGTAGAGGTCGTCCATGTAGCAATAGACATTCTTGTTGTCGCCAAAGGCAGGCATGACGTTTTCCTTGCCGCCGCCGACATTCTTGCGGCCCTCGGCAACGATCGAGAGGAACGTGCCGTAATCCATGTTTTTCAGGCTGTTGACCAAAGCCGGCGCATAGCTCGAACCTGTTGCATCCTGTCCGTGGCAGACATGGCAATCGGAGTGATACCGGCGGTAGCCGCTGAACGTGTACCAATCGACGGTTCCGTTTTCGATCTTGTAGGTCGGATTTCCATCCGCATCCAAATACTTGCCGCCTTCTTCCTTCACCGCCTTGGCTTTTTCCATGCTGTCGTCGGCCTGGGCGACGCCTGAGCTTGCCAGAGGCAGCAGAGCCAGGACCAAAGCCGAAATTACAATGCGAACGGACATTCAAACTTCCTTCATTTGCCAATGGACACGGTTTTGCTGGCGCGACCGGCATTGATCGGTGTTTTGGGTGCGTAACCGAATCGAGAGCCCGGCCATGGCTTCCGGATGATCCGGGCTCTCGTTCTTCAAGCCTTTGGTCTCACAAGACCTGAGGCGTTCTCAAGGTTCCCAGCGCATCAATCCGGGAGACCGAAGACGGTGAGCTGACCGCCCAGCGTCGTGTAGTCGGCAAGTGCAGCGTAACCGCCGACGGCACCAAGACCAGCGGTGCCAACGACCGCGGCCTCGTCGCCTTGGGCGCGGCCCTGATCGACGGCGCCATGCCAGGCAGCGGCGTTGTCAGGCGAAAGCAGGCCGCCTGCCAGGCCAATACCTGCCCAGCCGCCAACACCCGACAGAACGGCGATGTACTGCTTGCCGCCCTGCTCGTAGGTCGTGATGTTGCCGATGATGCCGGACGGGGTCTTGAACTTGTAGAGTTCCTTGCCGTCCTTATCGACCGCCTTGATGTAGCCTTCGAGCGTGCCGTAGAAGACGACGTCGCCATTCGTGGCCAACGCGCCAGACCACACCGAGAACATCTCGGGCTTCGACCAGACGATCTCACCCTTGGCTGCATCCCAGGCAATGAAGTTGCCCATGCTGCCGTCGCCGCCAGGGGCCGGGTACATCGACACGGTGGCGCCAACATAGGGCTGACCGGCGGTGTAGCTTACCTTGTAAGGCTCATAGTCCATGCAGACATGGTTGGTCGGGACATAGAACAGCCCGGTCTTCGGCGAGTAGGCGGCCGGCTGCTGGTCTTTGGTTCCAAGCGCGGCCGGGCAGATGCCGGTCGAGTTGGTGTCTTCGCCGTTTTGCTGGGTCGAATATTTCGCCACGACCTGCGGGCGGCCATACTGATCGCTCTTTGGGTCCATGTTGACTTCGGTCGCCCAGTTCACAGCCGGATCGTATTTTTTGGCGACGAGAAGTTCGCCGCTGGCGCGATCCATGGTGTAGGCAAAGCCATTGCGATCGAAATGCACCAGCACGTCGTGCTTGGCGCCGTTGACGTCCATGCCATCGACGAGGATCATCTCGTTGATGCCGTCATAGTCCCATTCGTCATGCGGGGTCATCTGGTAGAGCCATTTGGCAACACCCGTGTCCGCATCGCGGGCCATGATCGTCATCGACCAGCGATTGTCGCCGGGGCGTTGTACGGGATTCCACGTCGAGGGATTGCCGGTGCCATAGTAGACCAGGTTCAGCTTGGGATCATAGGAATACCATCCCCATGTCGTGCCGCCGCCTGTCTTCCACTGCTCGCCTTCCCAGGTGTTCGTGCCGGAGTCCTTGCCCACCGGCTTGCCGAGATGCGTGGTCTTTTCGGGATCGATCAGGGTGTCTGCGTCCGGACCTTCCGAATAGGCTTTCCAGGCGAGTTTGCCATCTTTCAGATTGTAGGCGGCCAGCCAGCCGCGAACGCCGAATTCGGCGCCGGAGACGCCGATGAGCACCTTGTCCTTGACGACGACGGGGGCAGCCGTACCGGATTCGCCTTTGCCGCCATCGGTCTGGTCACCGTTCTTGACCGACCAGACGACCTTGCCGGTCTTCGCGTCGAGGGCGACGACCGTGGTGTCGGCCTGATTGAGAATGATCTTGCCGTCACCATAGGCAACACCGCGATTGACCGTATCGCAACACATGATCGGGATGACGTTGGGATCCTGCTTGGGTTCGTATTTCCAGAGGATCTTCCCGTCATTCTTGAGGTCGAGCGCAAAGACATTGTTCGGGAAAGGCGTGTGGACATACATCACATCGCCGATGATAAGCGGTCCACCCTCGTGGCCTCGTAGCACGCCGGTGGAAAAGGTCCACTTGACCTGCAGGTTCTTCACATTGTCCGCAGTAATCTGGTTGAGTTTGGAATAGCGGGTGTTGGCGTAGTCACCCGTCTGCATTGCCCAGTTCTTCGAATCCGAAGCCAGCTTTGCAAGGTCCTCGTTAGCCGACGCCGTATAGGCCGCGCCGAGCGACAGAAACGCCGCAGTGGTTAGAATATAGGTAGCTTTCGTAAGTACACGCATCCGAATTCCTCCCGAGGTTCATAGTGATGAATCAGCCCAAGCGATTCACGGGGGGGAAATATTTCCGGCAGCGTGTCACGACCTAAGCCAGATGTGCAGAGGGCACCGTTACTGCCCACCTCACCTTGGCCTACGAAAGACTGTCGCCGCTCCCTAATGACGGTGACGCCCTTGAAGCCGGAAACAGGGTGAGGCTATGTCATCGCAAAACGCTAGGCAAGCAAAAAAGCCTGGGTGTCTTTTTGCACCGCAATATCCTAAATGATGCGGTGCAATATAAGGAAATAATTAGGAGGGTATTTGTTAGATAAAGTATTTCTACTAGCTAAGTAACGGTTGGCCGCATAAAATTTGATTATTTTTTGAGTTTTACATTTCACCTAAGCAAGGATTTTATTTAGCGGTATTCACTTCGATGTCTCGGCCTAGCCATCTACGTGCTGCATGGGGAATCGATAGTGGGCCAAGCATGAGATGATCGTTGGAGTTGGGGTGTGGAGCGGGCCATCAGGCCGCCATGCGGAACCACGGTCGACGAGTACCGCATTCCTCCTTTGGTCGTATACGGAAGCCATGGGCGCTTGACTGACTCTGCGGCTCGTTGCCAACTGCCACGGTGATCCCGACTTGGCACATCGCGCCCAGGCTAACCGGAGGTTTTCCCATGATCAGATATGTTGGATTTTCGACCTTGCCGCTGCTCCTGGCCGCGCCGTTGGCCTTCGCAAACCCGGCGGGCGCCGCGGGAGATTACCCGACAGCAACGATTGCCGATTACGTGCTCGGCTGCATGCAGACGAACGGCCAGACACGTAAGGCGCTGGAAAGCTGTTCCTGCTCGATCGACGTCATCGCCTCGATCCTTCCGTACGACCACTATGAGAGGGCCGAGACTTTCAAGAGTATGTCTTTGACCACAGGCGAAAACGCTGGGCTGTTTCGCGAAAGCGCACCGGCGAAGGCCGCCCGTACCGAATTGAAGCGCGCGCAGTCGGAAGCCGACGTGCGCTGCTTTTAGAGCCTGCTCCCTCCGCAAGCCGGATAGAGTTCCATCCTTTGCCTGGACATGATCCTCCCGAAATGAGCTTCACTTCGGGGATCGAGCTGGCAAGCACCCGGCATTACGGCGCAAGAGGGATACTTTAGAGACCTGCTGTCTCCAGGGGCCACTGATTGCGGAATGTTTTGCCATCCGTGTCGGTCGCTTCCACCTGGATTTCGCCGTTGCCATGCACGGTGAAATCGAACCGGAAATTGGGGTCTTCCGAAATCGATATTCCACCTTCCATGGAGAGGATCGGCCGGCCGGCTTGCGAGATCGACAGTTTCTGAACAAAATGCGCCGGTATGAAATACTGGGTCAGCGGATCGCGCTGCAGGCCTGAATTGTTAGGGTGCCGGATCATCAACTGCAGTTCCTCAGTCTTGGTCATCGTCTCTTTGGGCGGGAACTGGCGCAGCTTCATCTGACCCATCGTCGCGTTGGCCTCGTCCTGGTTCTTGACCGCAGGGGCGGAGCATCCGCCTGATGCCTTGACGAAGGTCTGCATCATATGGAGCTGGCCGCTCTGCGTCTCAGCGATGGCACGCAGATAGGAATAGTCGTTGACGCGCACGCGCGTCGACAGATGCGTCACGCCGGCATCCTTGCCGAGCTGGAACGTTGCCGCCACCGGTGCAGGGTTGGCATCGATGATCAAGGTAACGGATTTGATGCCGTCCGGCGCCTTGGCTGGATCGAGATAGATGTCCACGGGCACGATGGCGGCATCCTGCGCCCGCTTCGGCGCTTCGATCCTGACGACGCCGGTATCGACCAGAATTGCCCGATCGCCGAACACGTCGCCCTTCAAGTCATGCCAGATTCTGTCCGAGGACGCGGTTGTTTGCTGTGCGCTGGCGGTTCCGGAGGAACCGAGCAGCGTGCCGATGGCCAAGACGATCGCGACAAAAACGGATGCGAGCGGCAAAGCGAGCTGCCGGCTCGAGTAAGGGTGATTTTGCATTTCGATGCCTCCACCAATGCAGAGAGGTGGTGCCCAGGCTGGCGTTGAGGATAAGCCTTTGGCGACGCCTTGGCAAATCGCCGTGCCTTACAGCTGCTGGACGCATGTCGGCATCGTCTATTCCCACTCGAGTTCGGCAAATGCGGCCGTTGCGTTGCGCTGGTTGTAGTCGTCGAACAGGTGCCAATTATCCCGTTCGGTTTCGCCAGCGGTTTTGACTGCTTCGCGCAGCGGCGTTCCGTCGGCGATCGCCTTTCTGATATCGCGCGCCAGAATCTCGAAATAGCGTCGCTCCCCCGCCAGCGCCTGTGGCCAGTCGGCCGTTACAGGACCATGACCTGGAACGACGCGCGCGGCGTCGATCGCGGTGAGCGCATCCATCTGGCGGAGCCATCCAAGCAGTGATCCGTCGAGCGTCGGCAAGGAGCCCATGAACACGAGATCGCCGGCAAAGAGCGTTCTGGTCGCGGTATCGAATACGGTCAGGTCGTTGTCGGTGTGCGCCGCCTTCCATGCCCGCAGTTCGATCATGCGCCCGCCGAGGTCGAGTTGCAGGCGATCGTCGACCAGCATGGTCGGCGGCACGATCTCGATCCCCTCCATCAACGCCTCGCCAAGCTGTTCGCGATAGTTGTGCAGATAGAACGCTCCACGCGCTTCGAGAGCACGCGGCAGATTGCGGTGACCGACGATGGTCGCGCCGATCTTCCGGAATGCCGCATTGCCGAAGATGTGGTCGGGATGCATGTGGGTGTTGACCAGGAAGCGAACCGGCTTTGCTGTCAGCTTTCCGATCGCGGCGAGAAAGGCCTGCGCCTCGATCAGGCTGCCACCGCTGTCGATGACGGCAACCGCATCGGTGCCGATGACGGCGCCCAGATTGCAGATCGCACCGTTGTTGGCGGCGGTCATCAATTCATCCGCGCCCTGGAAGGCGAAGACGCCGTCGGCGATTTGCCTGGTCGAGAACCGCAAGCTGGCGCCTGCGGCCAGAACGGCTCGTCCGAGGCAGCATGGCAGCAAGGCGGCGCTGGCAGCGGTGCAGGTGAAGCCACTCACAAGCCTGCGTCTTAGCCGATCAACCGACATGAGGGCCTCCGATATGCATTTCGCCTGCAGGCGATCAGGTGACGTCCGGAAATCTATGATGGAACGACCGCAGGAGGTCGCTCATCACCTGCGAATTGCGATGTTGCCGTGGCAGCCGTACGTCGAACACGCCGAGCACATGGGTTGGCCGTGGCGCGAGCACGATGATGCGGTCCGACAGCATCAGTGCCTCGCGTAGATTGTGCGTCACCATCAAGGCGGTCGTCGGCCGTGCCGACCACACGGTCAAAAGCAGATGCCGAAGCCGCTCGGCGGTCTGTTCGTCGAGCGAGACAAAAGGTTCGTCCAGGAAAAGCACCGCCGGCTCGGTGGCGAAAGCCCTGGCAAGTGCTGCCCTGCGCGCAAGGCCGAGCGACAGTTCGGCAGGATAGAGCGAGCGCATGCCGGCGAGGCCGAGCGTGTCGAACAGCCCGTCCAGATTTTTCGCTCTCAAGCTTTTCGGCAACGCCAGCCTGACATTCTGTTCCACCGTTCGCCACGGCAGCAGGGTCGGTTCCTGGAATACGGCGGCGATGCGGTTCGAACCTCCTTGCGGCAACTGAAAGGAGCCGGAAAAGTCTTTGTCCAAGCCAAGCAGGATACGCAGCGTGGTGGTTTTGCCGCAGCCCGACGGTCCCAGCAAGCAGGCGAATTCGCCTTGCCGGACCTCGAAGGAAAGGTCCTGAAGCGCCGTGATCGAGACGCCTCGCGTGGACCTGAAGGTCTTTTCGGCGATGTCGACCTTAAGCGGGACGACGGCGCCAACGGGTTGCATGTCGTTCAACGGGCTGCACCAGGAGGAGTTCAATGACAAGCAGCACCGCCACGAAAGCCAGCGTGTAGGCAAGGATGGCGGCGACATCGAAGAGCTGGAAATAGAGATGGATCTGGAAGCCGACACCGTTCGAGCGGCCGAGCAGTTCGACGACCAGGACGATCTTCCAGATGAGGGCAATGCCGGATCGCGATGCGGCGGCAAGATAGGGCTGCAATTGCGGCAGCAGGATATGGCGGATGCGTTCAAGGCGGCCGAAGCGATAGACGGTGGCCATTTCGGCGTAACTTGGATCAAGCGCCCTGGCGCCTTCGCGCATCGTCACCACGACATTCGGGATCTTGTTCACCGCCACCGCGCCGATCGCCGCCGCCTCGTTGAGGCCGAACCAGATGTAGCCGAGGACGATGACCACCAGCGCCGGGATGTTGAGGAACAGGATCACCCACGGGTTGAAAAAACGGTCGACGCGACGATGGCTGCCGAGCAAAACGCCGATGACGGATCCGACGATCATGGCGACGATATATGCCGCGGCGACCCGGCCGAGAGTCACGCCGAGATGGTAAAAGAGGTCGCCGCTCGCAGCCTCCCTGAGAAGCACCTGCCAGACCTGCCCAGGTCCTGGAAAGGCACGGCTTGGCCAGACGCTTGCCGCAAGGTTCCACAGCAGGCAAAGCCCGAGCAGGGAGATCGCTACGGTCAGCGCGGGCACGAGTGCCGTCGCCAGACTGCGTCGGCCGGATATGCTCGGCGGGGCATCACGCGTGCCGTCGGTTCCCAATGCGGTCATTTCCGGGGATCCTGCCAGAACGTGCCGGGCGCCATTTCCGGCGCGCTGCCGACAAGCTTCGCGCCGCCGACCGCCGCCAGCACATGGTATAGCCTGCCGGCGTCGGCCGCTTCCTCGGCGACCGACCGTCTGGGAATGCCCTGGCGGTAGCGATCGCGCAGTTTTTCCAGTTCCTTGCCTTCAGCGCGAATGATCGGCGCCAGGCGCAGCCATTCGTCATCGGATCTGGCCAGCAAGTCCTTGGCTTGCGCGGACGCCCTCACGAAACCCCTGACTGCATCCGGGTTCTCGTTTGCCCATTGGTCATGGAAGACGTAACCGAGGGCCGAAACGGGTCCCAGAGCCCCGAGCGACTTTGCCGCGTCGTTCACGCCGATCAGTCGACGGAAGCCATTGGCCTCGAGACGGGCGCAAAAATGCCAGAAATTCAGCACCGCATCGAGTTCGCCCTGTATTGCCTTTTCCGAAATCAGCGGCGGCGCGCCAAAGACGATGTCGCTGGTTGCCGACAGGTCGACGTCGAGATCGCGTCTGGTCAGCGCTTGGATAAGCAGCCAACTCTTGTCGAGCGGGCCGCCGGCGACGCCGATTTTCTTGTCCTTGAGATCGGCGATCGTCCGGATCGGCGAGTCCTCCTTCACCATGATCGCCCCCACGGCGGTCGAATAGGGGGTCAATGTGACGTCACCGCCTTCGGAGCGCTGGCGCGAGACCCATAGCCAGTCGGAGACGATCATGTCGATCGCGCCAGCCAGCATCGCGACGTTGGTTGCATCCTCGCCGGCGAAGTCGATGATCTCCAGATCGATCCCGTTGGCGGCATCGAATTTGTGCCGCCTTAGCGTATCGAGTTCCCAACTCACGGTTCCAAACTTCAGCACACCGAGGCGAATCCTGGCTGCCGCAACGACCGGCCTGGTAGCAAGAACAGCGGCTGTCCCGAGAACCGCTAGACGCAGCGTCATGCGCCGTGAAACCATCATGACACCTCCTCCCCAGGGTTCCGCGCAGCCAAATCAGATGGCTCGTTCCTTGCTCGGAAATGCGCATTTCCAGCGCATGACCTTGAGGTTCGGGTGTTCTTGAGACCATTTCGCGATTTCGCTGGGGGCAAGGATCATGCATTGGAACAGAGTGCCGCGGCTCTCGAAATAGAGATGTTCGTCTCGGCAATTGCTCGGATTGGCGCTGAGGCAAACCGTCAATATGAGATCGACCATGTCCATTCAGCACCTCTTGCGCGTTCCCAAACGCCCATATCGGCGAGCCCAGCCCAACCAGGAGCGAGGACAAAATCACCGCTTGCCGGATTTCCCGAGGTGCCAATGGAGAAACCGGAATGAGGTCAAGCTACGCGCTCGCCGGATAGCCGTCAACAAAGACGAATGGACAGGTCTCTTGAGCACCCAGGCCTCTAAACCTTTGTACGATTGACTTTCACAACATGCCAATTAGCTTCTGAGCCACGCGGCGCGGCTCCACGGGAGAAGCGGATATTCCACTCCACCGCGTAAGGCGCATGCAGACGGATCAAAGGATCGGCATGCGCAAATCGTCCAGGGCACCCAGACGATCAATGAGGAAATACCATGCGCGCAATCGCATTTTTCGCAGTCATGTCCGTTGTGCCCTTCATCGCGAGCCAATCCCAGGCCCAGGATGCGGCGGCTGGTGAGAAGGTCTTCGCCAAATGCAAGGTCTGCCATGCCGCCGACCAGGACAAGAACAAGGTCGGCCCGTCGTTGAACGGCGTCATAGGCCGAACGGCTGGGACACACCCGGGGTTCAGCTATTCTCAGGCGATGGTCGCGGCTGGCAAATCCGGCGTCAAATGGGATGAGCCCTCGCTGAAGACCTATCTTCACGATCCCAAGGCCATGATCAAAGGAACGAAGATGGCGTTTGTCGGCCTCAAGCAGGACGAAGACATCGCCAATGTCATTGCCTATCTGAAGCAATTCTCGAAATAGAGCGCAGCCGGCCGTTCGAATTTGCGTTCGGCCGGCGGACGCCTTGATCACGCATCGGCTTGCAGCCTCTGCATGGCCGAAGGCAGATCGAAAAGGCTGTCGCAAACGAGGTCGGCGCCAAGCTCTTCCACCGGAATGTGGCTGTAGCCGCCGCGCAACAGAATGACGGGCATGCCGGCGGCGCGTGCGGCGCCCAGGTCGGCGCCACTGTCTCCGACCAGCAGCGCGTCGCCGGCGTCGACCCCAAGCTGTGCCAACGCCAGCAGCAGGGCGTCGGGCGCCGGTTTCAGGTATGTCACCGCGTCTCCGCCAACGATTGCGCCGAAATATTCCGTCAATCCGAAATGAAGCAGGATTTCGCGGGTCGCCAACTGCGGTTTGTTGGTTGCCACCCCCATGCTTACTCCGCCCAAATGAAAGTGGGTGAGAGCCTCCCTGACTCCAGGCATCAGCCTTGTCAGGCCGGTCAGATGCCGGCGGTAGATAGGCGCCATGACGCGGTTGGCCTCATCGAGAGCGTTGCCGAGCAGTGGCGCTCCCGACGCCGCGAAGGCTCGCTCGATCAATTTCCTGACGCCGCCGCCGATCATGGCCGTGACCTGATCCAGGCGCAGCGGCGGCAGACCGCGACTGGCCAGCAGTTCGTTGACGGCGGCCGCTATGTCCGGTGCCGAGTCGACCAGCGTGCCGTCGAGATCGAACAGGATCGCCTTCGGCGATCGAAGCGGCCTACCTGCGCCGACGTTCATACGGCATCCTTCCACTTGATCGAGCAGCCGATCGAGGCGATCTGGTCCAGCGGCCCGTCGCCGGTTCGGGCAACCTGCTTCATCGCCTCGAACAGGTCGCGTCTCAGCCCGGGCGCTCCGGCTTCTCGTCGCGAGGCGTCCAGCCGACCGCGATATTGCAGTCCCAACTCGCTGTTGAACCCGAAGAAATCGGGAGTGCACACGGCTGCGTAATCGCGCGCCACAGTTTGGCGGTGGTCGTGTAGGTAAGGGAAGCTGAAGCCGTTCGTCGTGGCGAAGAGCTTCATTTGGTCGAAGGAATCCTCCGGGTAGGTGTCGGCATCGTTTGAGTTGATCGCGACAAAGCCGATACCTTCGGCCTTGAGATCGTTGGCATCGCGCACGATACGTGAAATCACCGCCTTCACATAAGGGCAGTGATTGCAGATGAAGGCCACGACCAGGCCGTTCGGGCCGGCCTGGCTGAAGATCGAATGCGACCTGCCGTCGACGCCAGGCAAAACGGCATCGATGGCGCGCCAGCCGAAATCGCAGACAGGGGGGACGGCCGCCATGCTTGCCTCCGATGGAATTGTTTATGCGGCTTTCCGGATCGCACCGTCGGCCGCCTGTCGGATGGCTCCAATGTTGGCGCGATAAGCCGCCTCGGTGCCCCCCTTGAACACGGCCGACCCGGCGACCAGCACATTGGCCCCGGCCGCGGCGACCAGCGGGGCGGTTTCGGCCGTGACGCCGCCATCGATTTCGATGTCAATCGGGCGGTGGCCAACCAGTGCCTTGATTCGCCTGATCTTCTCGATGACCGCGGAAATGAAGGCCTGGCCGCCAAAGCCTGGATTGACCGTCATCAGCAGCACCAGGTCAAGCCTGTCGAGCACATACTCGATGACGCTCTCCGGCGTCGAAGGATTCAGCGATACGCCGGCCTTCTTGCCGAGATTTTTGATCGCCTGCAGGGAACGATCGAGATGCGGCCCGGCCTCGGCATGCACCGTGATGATGTCGCAGCCGGCGTCGGCGAAGGCGGCCAGATAGGGGTCGGCCGGCGCGATCATCAGATGGCAGTCGAAAATTTTGTCCGTTCGGTCGCGGATCGCCTTGATCACCGGCGGACCGAAGGTGATGTTGGGCACGAAATGGCCGTCCATCACGTCGAGATGGATCCAGTCGGCACCCGCCCGCACGACAGCTTCGACCTCGTCGCCGAGCCGCGAGAAATCCGCGGAAAGCACGGAGGGTGCGATGATTGTCCTGGTGACCATGGTCGTCGTCTCCAATTCTGTCTGCGGGTGTTGGTCGCTGCGCCAGCCGGCTCCATCCCGTCAGCGCATCTTCGTCTCCGGTTCGCCTTCGAGTTTCCCTTCCGCGAACACGCGGCTGCCGCGAATGTCGGATTCCTCGATGGTGATAAGATCGGCTTTGGTCAACACCCGGCTGCGCGATGCGAAAAGCCGGTTGGCCTGCCGCAGCCGCGCCCGGTCGAGCCCATTGCGGACCGAACGCGCGTTGGAGAAATGCGGCAGCCTCATGCGGATCGGAAGATACTCTTCGAGCGCACGGGACGCCGCCTCGCTGAGGCGATAATTCTGCTCCGCGAGCATAATCTCGGCGATCGATTTCAGTTCGCTGACACCGTAGTCGGGGAAATCGAGATGGTGGGCGACGCGCGAACGCATGCCGGGATTGCTGTCGAAGAAGCGGTCCATCTTGTTCTTGTAGCCGGCAAGGATCACAACCAGATCGTCACGGTTGTTCTCCATGCACTGCAGCAGGATTTCGATCGATTCCTGGCCGTAGTCGCGTTCGTTCTCGGGCTTGTAGAGATAGTAGGCCTCGTCGATGAAAAGCACGCCGCCCATGGCACGCTTGATCACCTCGCGGGTCTTGGGCGCGGTGTGGCCCACATACTGGCCGACGAGATCGTCGCGCGTCACGGCGACCATGTGGCCTTCGCGGACATAGCCCAGACGATGCAGGATTTCGGCCATCCTCAGCGCCACGGTGGTCTTTCCGGTGCCGGGATTTCCCGTAAAGTTCATGTGCAGCGTCGGAGCGCCCGAGGTCAGCCCGAACTTGCGGCGAAGCCGGTCGACCAGGAGGAGAGCGGCGATCTCGCGGATGCGGGTCTTGACCGGCTTCAGGCCAACGAGTTCACGGTCGAGCTTGTCCATGACCTCGTCGATGTTGGACGCCTCGAACTCGGCCTGCAGATCAACCGTCGCGTCCTGTGCGGCAGCGTCCTTGGTCATCGCGTTCAGCATGGTTCAGCTAGCTCCGCTCGCCCTCGGGCCTGTCGGTCGCATAAGGCACGATCGAATAACCCTGGCTGCGGCCGTCGCGCTCCTGGCGCAGCAGCCGGAACCCGGGTTCGCTGGGCGGCCGGTTGACAATGAACGACATGCGCGGCGCTTCCCAGCCCTTGGTCGAATCGAAGGCGGTTACCCGCACATACATGTTCGGACAGGCTTTCCGGCAAGCGTTGACCTCGAGCAGTATGCCCGCCGGATCTTTCAAGTCGAACATCGGGTTGCCGTACATTTCCCAATAGGTATTTCGCGGATGCGGATCGTCCGTGTACTCGACGCTGACCGCCCAATGGTTCTTTAGCGCGTATTTGATCTGCGCCGAAATCTGCTCATCGGTCAGGTCGGGCAGGAACGAGAACTGTCCCTGCGTGACCTTGTTTCCCGGATTGGTCATCATGACGACGGTTCCTTTCGTCTAGAAGCTGGGCGTTGCGGTTGGCACGAAGTCGGCCGTGTCGGTCGATTCGTAGTTGAAGGTGACGTCCTTCCAGGTCTCCAGGGCAGCCTTCAGCGGCGTGCACCATCTGGCCGCCTGTTCGAGGATCTTGGTCCCTTCGCGCAAATAATCGCGCCCCTCGTTGCGGGCCAGGATCATCGCTTCCAAGGCGACGCGATTGGCTGTCGCGCCAGCCTGGATGCCGTCCGGATGGCCGATCGTGCCGCCGCCGAACTGCAGGATGACGTCCTCGCCGAGATAGTGGATCAACTGGTGCATCTGGCCGGCATGGATGCCGCCCGAGGCGACGGGCATCACCTTGTTGAGCGAGGCCCATTCCTGATCGAAGAACAGCCCGGTTTCGAGGTTCTGCGGCGTGCGCTCCTCGCGCAGCGTGTCATAAAATCCCTTGATCATGAGCGGGTCGCCTTCCAGCTTGCCGACCACCGTGCCGGCATGGATGTGGTCGACGCCGGCCATGCGCATCCATTTGCAGATGACGCGGAAATTCATGCCGTGGTTCTTCTGGCGCGAATAGGTCGAGTTGCCGGCACGGTGCAGGTGCAGGATCATGTCGTTGCGGCGCGCCCACTTGGCCATCGACTGGATCGCCGTGTAGCCGATGACGAGGTCGATCATGACGATGCAGGAGCCAAGCTGCTTGGCGAATTCGGCGCGCTCGTACATCTCCTCCATCGTGCCGGCGGTGACGTTGAGATAATGTCCTTTGACCTCGCCGGTGGCGGCCGACGCCTTGTTCACGGCCTCCATGCAGTAGAGGAAGCGGTCGCGCCAGTGCATGAAGGGCTGCGAGTTAATGTTCTCGTCGTCCTTGACGAAGTCGAGGCCGCCCTTCAGCGCTTCGTAAACGACGCGCCCGTAATTGCGTCCCGACAGGCCGAGCTTCGGCTTCGTCGTCGCGCCGAGCAGCGGCCGGCCGAACTTGTCGAGCCGCTCACGCTCCACCACGATACCGGTCGCCGGCCCCTGGAAGGTTTTGAGGTACGCCACCGGGATACGCATGTCTTCCAGCCGCAGCGCCTTGACTGCCTTGAAGCCGAACACATTGCCGATGATCGATGCGGTCAGATTGGCGATCGAGCCCGGCTCGAACAGGTCGAGGTCGTAGGCGATGTAGGCGAAGTACTGTTGCTCGGTCTTGGTTCCGGGACCGGTGTTCGGCACCGGCTCGGATCTGAACGCCTTGGCGCGATAGAGCTCGCACGCGGTCAGTCGGTCGGTCCACACCACGGTCCACGTCGCGGTGGAGGATTCACCGGCGATGGCCGCCGCCGCCTCCTCGTGGTCGACACCGGGTTGCGGCGTGATCCGGAACATGGCGATCAGATCGGTTTCCTTGGGCCTGTAGTCCGGCTCCCAGTAGCCCATCTTCTTGTAGGGGATGACCCCTGACTTGTAGCGTTCCTTGCCTTCCTTGAGCGTTCCCGCTGGCAGTATGTCGATCTTGTTCATGACAGGTCTCCTGTTTATTGCTCAGGCGGCTTTCGCGGTTGCGATATGGGGATCGAGTTTTCCCGCGGCGTAACGTTTCGCCATCTCGTCCATGGCGATGACCTTGATCTTCGAGGCGTTGGACGCCGTGCCGAAACGCTCGAACCGGTCCCGGCAAAGGTCGCGCAAGGCGTCCATGGCGGGTTTCAGGAATTTACGGGGATCGAACTCGCGCGGGTCTTCCGTCGCGACGCGGCGGAACTGCCCGGCCATGGCCATGCGGCAATCGGTGTCGATGTTGACCTTGCGCACGCCGTAGCGGATGCCGCGCTCTATCTCCTCGACCGGAACGCCAAAGGTCTGGGGCATCTCGCCGCCGTATCTGTTGATGATGTCCTGCAACTCCTGCGGCACCGAGGAAGAGCCGTGCATGACGAGATGCGTGTTGGGCAGCTTTTCGTGGATCGCCTCGATCACCTGCATGGCCAGGATGTCGCCGTCCGGCTTGCGGGTGAATTTGTAGGCGCCGTGCGAGGTGCCGCAGGCGATCGCCAGCGCGTCGACCTGGGTTGCGGTCACAAAGTCGACCGCCTGATCGGGATCGGTCAACAACTGGTCGTTGGAAAGCGCGCCTTCGGCGCCGTGGCCATCCTCTGCCTCGCTTTGACCGGTTTCCAGCGAGCCGAGCACACCCAGTTCGCCTTCGACGGAAGCGCCGACCCAATGCGCCATGCGTGCGACGCGTTCGGTTATGGCGACGTTGTAGTCGTAGCTGGCCGGCGTCTTGGCGTCCGCCATCAAGGATCCGTCCATCATCACCGAGGTGAAGCCGTGGCGGATCGCGGAAAGGCAGGTGGCCTCGCTGTTGCCGTGGTCTTGATGGATGCATAGCGGGATGGCCGGGTGGATTTCGGTCAGCGCCTCCATCATCCTGGCCAGCATGATGTCGTTGGCATAGGATCGGGCGCCACGCGAAGCCTGGATGATGACAGGCGCGTCGCAGGCCTTGGCCGCTTCCATGATGGCGAGGCCCTGTTCCATGTTGTTGATGTTGAATGCCGGTACGCCGTAGCCGTGCTCGGCGGCATGGTCGAGAAGCTGGCGAAGGGTGATGCGAGCCATTGTGAATCCTCCTAGATGATGAGCTTCAGCGCCGCTGCAGCAACCGCTTCGGACGTTATGTTGAAATGCCGGTAGAGGTCGGGGGCAGGGGCGCTGGCGCCGAAGCCGGTCATGCCGACGAAAGCACCGGTCTCGCCGATCCAGCGGTCCCAGCCCAGCCGGGCTGCCGCTTCGACCGCGACGCGCGGCGCCGAGCCGAGGACGGCCTTGCGGGTGGCGCTTTCCTGCTCCTCGAAAAGCTCCCAGCACGGCATCGACACGACGGCGGCGGCGACGCCATGCTCGGTCTCCAGCCTTTCGGCGGCAGCAACCGCGATCTCGACCTCCGAGCCGGTGGCGATCAGGGTGACGGCGCGGTGCCTTGCCGGCTCCCGCAGGATGTAAGCGCCCTGGCAGGAGCGGTTCTCGTCGCTGTGCGACCGACGCAGCATCGGCAGGTTCTGGCGCGACAGCACCAGGACGCTCGGCCGATCCTTGCTCTTTAGCGCGAGTTCCCAGCACTCCGCCGTTTCGATGACATCCGCCGGGCGGAAGACGTTGAGATTAGGCGTGGCACGCAGCATCGCAAGGTGCTCGACCGGCTGGTGCGTCGGGCCGTCCTCGCCGAGGCCGATGGAATCGTGTGTCATCACATAGATGACGCGCTGGCCCATGAGCGCCGAGAGCCGCATCGCGCCGCGCGCATAATCGGCGAAGCACAGGAACGTACCGCCATAGGGCACGAAACCGCCATGCAGCGCGATGCCGTTCATGGCGGCCGCCATGCCGTGCTCACGAATGCCGTAGTGAATATAGCGGCCGGCATAGTCACCCGGTGCAATGCGGTTCATGCCCTTGGTGATCGTCAGATTCGAATGCGTCAGATCGGCCGAGCCGCCGACGGTCAACTCCGTTGCGCCGTTGATGGCCTCCAGCGCCATTTCGGAGGCTTTTCGCGTCGCCACCTTGGTTGCCTTCTCGACATGTTCGCGACGAAAGGCGTCGAGCGCGTCGAAGACCGTATCAGGCAGTTCGGCGGCGACGGCGTTTTCAAAAGCCTCGCGCCGCGGTGAGGCGGCAAGCCGCTGCTCCCATGCGCGCCGCATTGCTTCGCCGCGACCGGCAATCTCGCGCCAGGCGAAAAGGATATCATCCGGCACATCGAACGGCGCGTGCGCCCAGCCGATGTTTTCGCGTGTCGCGGCGATCTCTGCTTCACCCAGCGGTGCGCCGTGCGTCTTCTCCGAACCGCCGAGATTGGGGGCACCCATGCCGATCACTGTGCGGCAGGCAATCAGCGATGGCCGATCCGACCGCCGCGCCGCCTCGATTGCCGCGGCGACTGCCTCCATGTCGTGCCCGGCGACACTTTGGACATCCCAGCCGGCGGCCTTGAAGCGCGCCGGCTGGTCCATCGACGTGGAGAGGGAGGTCGGCCCGTCAATGGAAATCGCATTGTCGTCCCAGAAGACGATCAGGCGGGAAAGCTTCAGGTGACCAGCGAGGTCTATCGCCTCGTGACTGATGCCCTCCTGAAGGCAGCCGTCGCCCGCAATGGCATAGGTATGATGATCGACCAGATCGGCACCGTGGCGGGCGGCAAGCATGCGTTCCGCCAGCGCCATGCCGACCGCCGTGGAAATGCCCTGTCCGAGCGGTCCGGTGGTGGTCTCCACGCCAAGCGCATGGCCGTATTCCGGATGTCCGGCGGTGCGGCTGCCCAACTGCCGAAATCGCTGCAATTCCTCGATCTGCATGTCTTCATAGCCGAGCAGATGATGCAGCGCGTATTGGAGCATCGAGCCGTGGCCGGCTGAAAGCACGAAACGGTCACGGTCGGGCCAGTCCGGCCTCGACGGATCGATATTGATGAAGCGGTTGAACAGCACCGTTGCGACGTCGGCCATGCCCATCGGCATGCCAGGGTGACCCGAATTCGCCTTTTGGACGCTGTCCATCGCCAGCGCTCGAATGGCGTTCGCCATGTCGCGCTCCGAGACGGGAGCGGTTGTGGTGACGGGCTTCAGTGCTGTTTGGCTGGTCATTGCATCCTCCTCACGACACACGGCTCTTGCGTTCAATCAATTGCAGGATGAGCGGCGTCAGGATCAGTTGCATGGCAAGATCGAGCTTGTTGCCTGGCACCACTATGGAATTTGGCCGCGACATGAACGAGTCGTGGATCATCGACAGCAGATACGGAAAATCGATGCCGCGCGGATTGGCGAAGCGGATAACCAGCATCGATTCGTCGGGCGTCGGGATCCAGCGCGCGATGAACGGGTTGGACGTGTCGACGATCGGCACGCGCTGGAAGTTGATGGCGGTCTGCGAGAATTGCGGGACGATGTAGCGGACATAGTCGGGCATCCGGCGCAGGATCACGTCCATCACCGCCTCGGTGGAATAGCCGCGTGTCGAACGGTCGCGATGGATCTTCTGGATCCATTCGAGATTGATGACCGGCACGACCCCGATCTTGAGATCCGCATGCTTGGCTAGATTAATCGTGTCGGTGACGACACAGCCGTGCAGTCCCTCGTAGAAGAGCAGGTCGCTGGGAGCGAATTCGCGCCATTCGGTAAAGGTTCCCGGTGGCGTGCCGTGCTGCTTTTCCTCTTCCTCATCGTGAATGTAGGTGCGGGTCTTGCCGGTTCCGCGGCGGCCATATTCCGCGAACACCTCTTCGAGAATTCCGAGTTCGTTGGCCGCGGCATTGAAATGGGTGAAGTTCGGGTTGCCGGCCTTTTCCTCCTCAGCCACCTTTGCCTTCATCGCCGCGCGATCGTAGCGGTGGAAGGCGTCGCCTTCGATGAAAGCGGCCTCGATGTTCTCGCGCCGGAAAATCAGATCGAAGATGCGCTTGACCGAGGTCGTGCCGGCGCCCGACGACCCGGTGATGGTGATGATGGGGTGCTTGGCTGACATGGTGCTGCTCAGGCTCTGAACAGGCCGCGGCGGCTGAACAGCGGCGCACGCTCGCCGATGTTGCTCGGCTCTGTGTGGTAGCGGGTGATGCGCGCGACTTCCCGCGCCGACCCGAAGATCATCGGCACGCGCTGATGCAGGCTCTCGGGTTCGATTTCCAGGATTCGGTTGATTGCATCGGTGGCGGCACCACCAGCCTGTTCTATGAGATAGGCGATCGGGTTGGCCTCGTAGACGAGGCGCAGCCGTCCCTGACCATAGCCCTTGCGCCGATCGCCGGGGTAGAGAAAAACGCCGCCGCGCATCAATATGCGGTAACAGTCGGCAACCAGAGAGGCGATCCAGCGCATGTTGAAATCCTTCTCGCGCGGTCCTTCGGTGCCCTCCAGGCAGTCGTCGACATAGAGCCGCACGGCCTCGTCCCAGTGCCGGTAGTTGGCGGCGTTGATGGCGAATTCCTGAGTGCGTTGCGGAATGATCCGGCTTTCATAGGCCTGGACGAAGGTGCCGAGCCTTGTCGAGAAGACGAAGACATGCGTGCCGCTGCCGAGCGACAGGACGAGTGCCAGCTGCGGCCCATAGATGAAGAAACCAGCGCCTAGCTGGTTCACGCCCGCCTGCAAGAAAGAGGCGGCCGGATCAGCGTCCGGCGCGCCAGTTGCGGTCAGGAGCGAGAAGATCGTTCCGATCGAGACGTTGGTGTCGATGTTGGAAGAGCCGTCGAGCGGGTCGATCGCGATGGCGAGTGGCGCTTGCCTGTCGAGCAGGACCGGCTGCTCCAGTTCCTCGGAGGCGTAAAGCGCGACAGGCGCCCGGCGCATGGCGTCGAGGAAGATGTCGTCGGAGAAGACGTCGAGATCCTTCTGGACGTCGCCATCGGCATTGGCGCCACGGGTTTCGGCAAAGGCGGCGCCGAGCACCCCTTGATTGATGGTGTTGCGGACCTTGATGGCGGCCTGTGTCAACTGACGGACGGTCGTCACAACTGCCGAGCGGAATTCGTCAGGCTGGCCGAGATAGGAGTTCAGAAAAGCGTCGAGCGTTGCCGCTGGCATCGTAACCTCCCGGTCCGGCCGCATCTCCTCGGAGCGGCTGGACTGGAGGAATGGAAACAAACGTCGGGAGATAAGTAAAATTCAATAACCTTACTTAGCTAGTAAAAATAATTTAGTATGCGGCATGAGGAACCTCACGCTCAAGCATTTCAAGACCGTCCAGGCAATCATCAAGTGCGGCAAAATTGTCAGCGCGGCCAAGATGTTAGGTCTGTCTCCTCCAGCACTGACAATCCAGTTGCGGCAAGTGGAGGAAGAATTCCAGCTGGCTCTGTTCGACCGAACGTCGGACGGCATGCGTCCCACTGCCGCAGGTCGGGCTTTCGTCGAGACAGCGCAGGTTATCGAGGAGCATCTAGGTTTGCTCGAAGACAAGATGGATGCCATCAAGGGCGTACGCACCGGCAGCCTGAGGCTCGGCGTCGTTTCCACCGCCAAATATTTCGCGCCGCGGCTGATGGCTGCGTTCATGAAGGACCATCCCGACATCGACATGCGGCTTGCCATCGGCAACCGCGCCCAGACGATCGACAACCTCAGGAACCACGACATCGACATCGCGCTGATGGGGCGCCCGGCGAAAGAGGTCCCGGTGCGTGCTTCGGTCTTCGGCGATCACCCGCTGGTCATCATCGCGCCGCCAGACCATCCGTTGGTCGCGGCGCGAGATATCTCCAAGGAGCGCATCGCGGAGGAGCATTTCCTTATTCGCGAGCCCGGCTCCGGAACCCGCATCTCGCTGGAAATATTCCTGAGCGACGTGCCTGGCCGCATCGACGATCTCGGTGTCGAGATGGCGTCGAACGAAACGATCAAGCAGGCGGTCATGGCCGGCCTGGGCATCGCCTTCATCTCTGCCCACACCATCGCTGCGGAAACCGAAGCAGGCCGGCTTGTCATCCTCGACGTTGTCGGCATGCCGATCCGCCGGCAATGGTTCTCAGTGATGCGAACCGATCACGCAATCTCGCCGGCCATGGCCACGTTCAACGATTTCCTGATGCGCAAGGGCGCGATGTACCTGCCCCTTTTCGGAAAGCTGTATCCAGACAAGGCGGGATGACATTGCACGAACGCAACGGATGAAAGTCCGGTGGAGAACGCCCGCGATCGTTGGTGTTATATAAGCGATATGTTATGTTGCAGTGCGAAAGAGCGGGGGCCACGTCCTTTCACACCCGTAAGCGATCTGTATGTGCAACCCCTGCAGACTGTTCGGAAACCTCCCGGGTAGGGTTCGGGAATTCGATGGGGAAAAGGGGTAATGCTTTACACACTCGTTATGATGGTCTGTCTGACGGATGTACCGCGGACCTGCGAACAACGCGAACAAATGGTAGACGGTCTGGCGATGAATCCCGGGACTGCCTTCATGCAGGCGCAGCCGCTGGTGGCTCGGTGGATCGAGACGCATCCCGGTTATTTCGTGCAGCGCTGGCGTGTGCTGCCTGGCAGGGGGTCATGAGGCAGGCGGCCAAGGTCTATTTCTTGACGACGAGCGTTTCCGAGACGGTCTTCGACAACTGGTAAAGCCGCTGCTCGATTATCGTGGGCACATCGCAGACATAAGTCAGCGACTGGACCCGTTCGGTGAAAATTCGCGTCGCGAAATTCAGTTGGTCGGTTCGCCGTTCGACTTCGTCCGGATCCGCATCGGCCTTGGCGCGCAGCGCGTCGACTTCGGATGCTTCCTTACGCAACTGTGCCGCCATTTCGAGCTGTTTGTGCGCATAGCGGGAGATGCCGGAGATCACGTGCGAACGCTCGGCGTCCATATGGTCGAACATTCCCTGCACCAGCATCGTCATTTTTGGTGCGACCTGCTCGGCCGGCAGGGAAGTCGCGAAATCCTTGATCTCTTTTTGGGCTTCGGCAATCGGCGTCCGCCGGGCCGCCACCGCTTCGACAAGCGCCGACACACGGGCATCCTTCGCCCAATCTTTCGCGGTCGCAGGAAGCTCCGGCCCATTCCAGATCTGGCCAAGCGAGAGCCGTGGCACCTTACGCTGTATGCAGGGCCAGTCGGGATCGGTGTTTGCCGCGCCGGCGCCTCCCATCGAGCCAAGCGTGGCGACCACAACGAGAGTGTGAACAAGTCTCATTCGCGCCATCAGGCGTTTCCTCCCATGTCCTGCTTGCGGATCACCAAACCGCGCGAAGGGTCGTATGCGATAATGGCGCCGCCCAGAAACAGCAGCGTGCAGCCGGCCACGACGCCCAGCGACAGCCATTCGATCTGCCCGTAGAAGGCAAAGCGGATCAGTTCGACGGCATAGGTGAACGGGTTGCAGAGGCAGATTTTGTAGAGCAGCGGGCTCGCCTCCTGGATGCGCCACAAGGGATACAGCGCCGGAGACGCGAAATAGCCGGGAAAGATGACGAAGTTCATGATGCCGGCGAAGTTTTCGAGCTGCTTGATCAGCGAAGACAAAAGCATGCCGAGCGCACAAAGCATCATGCCCGACAGGAACAGTGCCGGCAGCACATAGAGGTAGCCGAGTGGCGGCGCCTTGACGCCCCACAACCAGGCAACGATCAGGAACGCGTAGACCTGCACGATCGATACGGCCACGCCGGCGAGCATCTTCGACACCAGCAGGAACCAGCGCGGAAACGGGCTGACCAGCAGGATGCGCATGTTGCCCATCTCGCGGTCGTAGACCATCGACAGCGAAGACTGCATGCCGGAAAACAGCAGGATCATGCCGCAAAGGCCCGGCGTGATATAGACCTCGTAAAGCACATAGGTCTTATAGGGTGGGATGATCGACACGCCGAGCACCTGGCGAAAGCCGGCGGCGAAGATGAACAGCCAGACGAGCGGCCGGACCAGCGAGGAAATAAAGCGTTCGCGCTGGTGCAGGAAGCGCAGGCATTCGCGCAGGACGACGCCTTTCAGGCAAATGAGATAGTGGCGCAGGCCGAATGGTTCAGACCGCACTGGCATGATGCCGGCGAGCTTTCCAGGCATCGCAGGAGCGCTCATGGCGACGTCTCCGCCATGCCCGCCGCATCGACGCGGCTGAGCTTCGAAAAGGTTTCGCGAATCGAACTTCCACCATTCGCACGGATCACATCCGACACCTTGCCGCTCGCGACCAGATCACCCCGCCGCAGTATGACGACATGGTCGGCGTCTTCGACTTCGTCGATCAGATGCGTGGCCCAGAGCACGCCGATGCCCTCGGCTTGGACGAGCTTGCGGATGGTGGCGAGGATGCCCGCGCGAGACTCGATGTCGAGGCCTACGGTCGCCTCGTCAAGCAGGAGCAGGGAAGGGCGGTGCAACAGCGCCCGGGCGATTTCGATGCGCCGCATCTGACCGCCGGAGAGGCTGCGTGCCTTGTCATGCTGGCGGCCCTGCATGTCGACCGCTTCAAGCAGCGCGGCAATGCGCTGGCGAGCGTCGCGTCCGCCAATGCCATGCAGCGAGGCGTGGTATGAGAGATTCTGGTAGACGCTGAGGTCGAGGTCGAGCGTGCGTGCCTGGAACACGATGCCGACGCGTCTGAGTGCTTCGCCGGATGCGCGGCGAATGTCATGGCCGAAGATGCGGATCGATCCGTGACGCGTGTCGTAGAGGTGGCTTATCAGTGAGAACAGCGTTGTCTTGCCGGCCCCGTTGAGGCCGAGCAGAACGGTGAAAGTCGCCGGCGCGATCGAGAAGGAGACGTCGTTGAGCGCCCGCTTCTGGCCATAGGAATGGCTGACGGCACCGACATCGAGCGCCGCCACCTCTTCTCCCGGACCGCTTGTCCTCATATGCTGCATGCCGGGCCGCTCCTTCAGGACGCGTTGGCTATCTGGCGCCTTGATCGCCTTTTGTCTCACTTGATCGTAATCTTGCCCTTCAGTCCCTTGTCGGCAAGGTCGGGAACCGACCAGGTATATTCGCCCGGGCGAACGGTATGGAACTGCACCTGGATCGTTCCCGCGTCGTCGAATTCCAGCCAGGCTGGTCCGCCGTCCATATGCACTTCCAAATCGTTGATGACGATCTGGTCCATCCAGACATTGCGGAAGAGGTCGGTGACGAACTTGTATTCGAAACCGCCCTTGGAGGTGATCTTCCAGCGATAGCCCTGGCCGGCGATCAGCTCGAAATCCTTCTGATTGACGGCGTAAGTGGAATCGGCCGAACCAATAATCAGTTCCGGCAGGTTCTTGCTGGCACGCGACGGTTTTGGTGTTGCGTCGTCGGCGCTTGCTCCGGTCGGAGCAAGGACGAATCCGGCGAGCGCGGCGAAGAAAAACCTGCGGAAAAGTTTCATGTCTTGAGCCTCCCGATGATCAATGTCTGCTATTTGGGCGAAATGACCACACCCCAGGGCTGCTGGCCCACAGTGAGCGATTGGACCGGCTCGTCGGTGGCCGTGTCGATGAAGGTGATATCGTTGGAATTGCCATTCGTGGTGATCAGCGTTTTCTGGTCGGGCGTGAAGGCCAGATGCCAGACACGCTGGCCGACGAGGATGTATTTCTCCACCTCGTAGGTGTCGGTATTGATCACCGCGACATGGTTCGCCGGGCCGAGCGCGACATAGGCTTTCTTACCATCGGCGGTGATGGCGATGCCTACCGGCTGGATGGTTTCGGCCCGCAGTCCCTGAATCGCGAACTGGATCTTCTTCACCACTTCGCGTTTGGCGTTGTCGATGACGCTGACAGTGCCACCGACCTCGGCGCTGACCCAGACCTGCGAGCCGTCGGGCTTGAAGTCGGCGAAGCGCGGGCGCGTGTCGACCAGCACGTTGTCGGTCACCTCATGCGTGCTGGTGTCGATGAAATGCGCCATGCTGGTGGTTTCGGAGGTGTTGACCATGGTCTTGCCATCGGGGCTGACACCCATGCCTTCCGGTTCTACGCCGACAGGAATCTCGGCCAGGACCTGCTTGCTTTCGACGTCGATGGCGGTGACGAGATTATCGTCCTCATTGGCGACATAAAGCGTCTTGCCGTCCGGCGAGAGCACGAACAATTCGGGATCGGGGCCGGATGGCAGCGTGCCGACGATTTCAAGCGTCGCGGTATCGATGATCTGGACCGTATCGTCATCGCTGGCGCATAGGTAGACGAACTTGCCGTCATGCGAGATGGTGATGCCGCGAGGTCTCTGGCCGACTTCAACTGTCTTCACCACCTGCATCGTCGCCGTGTCGACAACGGTCATCGTGTTGTCCTTCTCGTTGGAAACGTAGGCCGTATAGGCCGATGCCGGACTGGCCGTCAGGCCGGCCGCGAGAATGGCGAATGCGCAAGCTCGTTTCTGCACGCAAATTCCTCCCGATTGACTCTACTTGAGAGCGCATTTCGTTTCCGGCTGATCGACACCGAGCGTGTCGAGTTCGGAGACCTGGTGAAGATAGCCCTCTTGTGGCGATGTCGAGACGACGGACTTGGTATCGCCAAGCAAGATCGGCTGGCGAAGCTGGAGGTTCCATTTGCGGAAGGTCAGCTTCTGCCCCTTGAAAGCAGCAACCGAAAAGTCGTCCGAGCGCATGTAGTCGCTGATCTTTTTCGCATCGTCGCCCTTGGTGCGCGTGGTGGCCTCGCCGACGGCACGCACCGCCGTCCAAGCCGACATGTCCTTTGAAAGCATCCGCCGGCTCGCCGTCTTCAGGAAGCGGCTCTGCATCTGGATACCGCCCCATTGTTCGCTGGCGGGATGCCACGACGATGCAACCAGACCGGCCGTGCCGGCGACCAGCCGCGGCGTCCAGGTGCGATATAGCACGTAGGTCCCGAAAACCTCGCTTTCGTCGGCGACAAGCACCACGTCATGCTCCGGGAGATCTTGCGTGAACACGGAAATCTGCTGCTGTATCTGCGTGGCGCCGGTGTCGGTGCGCCTGGCTGTGCCCGTATCCTTGAATTCCTTCTCGGCGACGATCTGGCCGCCGAAGCGGGTTGCCGCGCGGCGCAACGCATCGGCGTAGAGACGATCCTGCTCATGCGACCCATAGAGCAGCACCCAATTCGGCCACTTCTTCACCATGAGATACTGCGCCAGCGCATCGGCCAGCATGCTGCGCGTCGGCGCGACATGGAAAACGTTGACGCGGCAGTCCTCCTCGCGAAGGCTGTCGTCGGTGGCGCCGACGTTGAAGATCAGCACGCCTTTGTCGCGGGCGATGTCGGCGATCGACAGCAATTGTTTGGCTGAAAGATCGGCGACCACATAGCGGTCGCCCTTGGCGATCATGCCTTCGAATGCCTGAACCGCGTCGCCGTCGGGCTTGATCTCGGTCACGTCGAGGCTGAATTTCTGGTTGGTGAACTTTCCGGTCGTATTGTTGTCGCCGATCGCCACCTCGGCGCCGGCGACACCTTCGTTACGTGGCGGCAGGTCGAGCATGGAAAGCGTCAATTGCGGTGCGTAGGCCCGCAAATAGCCTATCTTGATTTCGGTTGTCTTTTTTTCCGGCTTCGCCACCGTTTCCTGGCCTGTCGCGTCGGAAACGTTGACGGTCAGGGAAAAAAAGCACAAAAAGGCAGCGAGAGTGCCTGGCACCGCGCTCGTCATCGATAGTAATTACCCATTCTTGCGCAAAGGTTCGACGGTTGCCGGACCCGCGCCAAGTCAAGGTGCCCATGATCAACTTAGCCGACCCGCAAAATTTATCAAACCCTATCGGAAGACTTTTCGCGCCTGCCAGAACGGTGCGGAAGGTCGCCAGCGTCGATTCGCATGGCAACACCGGCGAGACGTGGCGCAGGGGGATCGACTGCCTCTATAAAAACGTCTTGTCCTCCAAACTGGAGAAACTGTTCAAATGACCAGAATGCTGGCAAGCGTCACCGGCGTCGAAGAGGCGGAGATCGCTCTTTCTGGAGGTGTCGACATCGTCGACCTGAAGGACCCGAAGGCGGGAGCTCTGGGCGCGGTGTCCACGGAAACCATGCGCCGAACGATTTCGTTCATCGCTGGTCGGGCTCCGGTCAGCGCGGTCTGCGGCGACCTGCCGATGGAACCCGAAACGATCCGCATCAAGGCCGAAGAGATCGCGGCGACCGGCGTCGACTATGTGAAGATCGGGTTTTTCCCTTCGGCGAATATCTCTGCCTGCGCACAGGCGCTCGAACCGCTCGCCGCACGAACGAAGCTGATTGCCGTGCTGTTTGCCGATCTGGCGCCGGACTTCGAGCTTCTGCCGATATTCGCCAGGCATCGCTTCCATGGCGTGATGGTCGATACCGCGCAAAAGGGGAAGGGCCGGCTGCTCGATCATCTGCCGCCGGAGCGTATTCCGGGATTCGTCGACCGAACGAAATCGCTCGGTCTGATGGTCGGCCTGAGTGGATCGCTGGAAGCTCCGGATATTCCGCGCCTATTGCCTTTCGCTCCAGATTTTCTCGGCTTTCGGGGGGCGCTGTGTGGCCATTCCGGTCGCACGAGTTCGATCAGCGCCGAGGCGGTCTCGCAGATTCGCGAGTTGATCCCGGCGGAATCCGGGACCGGCGGTCAATCGAGTATCGACTATCGCCTGTTGGCGGCGAGAGGCTATTCGCCGGACACCGACCCGACATTGGGCACGGACAGGATTTTTGTGCGGGATTTTGTTCTGCCGGTCCAGATCGGTGCCTACAGCTTCGAGCATGGCCATACTCAAAAAGTGCGCTTTGATGTGGCCGCCGACGTGCTGCAAATCACGGACCATCCCGAGGACATGCGCCATGTGTTCTCTTATGACATCATCATGGACGGCATTCGCACCATCGTCGCGCGGGGACATATCCAGCTCAGCGAGGCTTTGGCCGAGCAGGTGGCAGCGCACGTCCTGGAGAACCAGCGTGTCGTGCGTGTCACGGTAAGGGTGGAGAAGCTCGAGCTCGGCCCTGGCGGTGTCGGCGTCGAGATCGAACGCAAGCGCCAATCGGCGGGACGCGGCGCTGCCTCCGGCACTGCCGGCCGAAAAGACCGGAGCGTTGTTTTCCGGCCGCGCCAGGAACGCCCCGAAATGCTCCGACGGGCCATCGTCAAGCTTGGCGGCAGCACGGCCCATGCGGCGGAGATGAAGAGCTGGATCGCAGCGCTGGCGGGTTCCAGGCTGCCGATCGTCATCGTGCCCGGCGGAGGGCTCTTTGCCGATCATGTGCGCAAGACGCAGACACGCATGGATTTTTCCGACACCGCCGCACATGCCATGGCGATCCTGGCCATGGAACAGTTCGGCCATGTCATCCTCGACCGGGACGAAAGGCTGACGCCGGCACGGTCGTTGGACGAGATTGGGCGAGCGTTGGAGGCGGGCAAGGTTCCGGTGTGGCTGCCGTCGTCACTGGCACTGCCGGCGCTGGATGTTCCGGCCTCGTGGGACATTACCTCCGATTCTCTGGCCGCCTGGCTTGCCGGCAAGCTTGGCGCAAACGCGCTGTTGCTTATCAAGCAGACCGGTGCATTCTTCGATGGCGATACCGCTGACAGCCTGAGGACCCGAGGCATTGTCGACCCGGGTTTTGCCGCCATGCTGCCCGACGGCGTCGATTTCCATCTCGCCGGTCCGAAGGATGCTGCCGAGGCCGGCGCGATGCTCGCGTTGGGCAAGCTGCCCGGCACCAGGATCGTGGCTTCAACAGGGTCGTCGGCAAAGAAGGCGGGATAGCCGATGGTGAAGCTGCATGTGCCGCGCTGGGCATGGGTTTTGACGGGTTCCGGGCATTTTTTTACGGAGAGCTTCGCACTTGTTCGCCAACTCGAACATTGCGATGTCTTCGTGTCGAAGGCTGCCAACGAAGTGTTGCGCATGTACAAGCTTAAACTTGATTTCCCGGAGACGACGCGCGTGCTGCACGACAAGACCGCGAGTGCGATCCCTGTCGGCGAATTCTACCACGGTGTCTATCACACGGTCGTGGTGGCGCCGGCCACGTCCAACACGGTCGCCAAATGCGTGCATGGCATTTCGGACACGCTCGCCACCAATGTCTTTGCCCAAGCCGGAAAGTGCCGTGTGCCAGCCATCGTCTTTGCTTGCGACACCGCGCCGGAACTCGAGACCCAGGCACCGCACGGGCTGGTCAAGGTCTATCCGCGCAGGATCGACCTGGAAAATACCAAGCAGTTGAAGAGTTTCGAGCGGACCCAGGTGGTCGAATCGCTCGCTGATCTCGAAGCCTCGCTCACACGGCGCCGGGCCGAACTCGCAAGCGATGGCTGAGCGGCTGGTTTTTCTTACCGGCCATCTGGCCAAGGCGAGGCTGGAACGGCTGCTTGCCGGGCTGGGAAAAACCGAATTCGCGTGGGAAATCGTCGACGTCGGCGTCAAGGTCGCCGCGCTGATGAGCGAGGACATTGTGAAGCGTCGGCTCACTCTGACAGGAGACGTCGGCCGCGTCGTCCTGCCCGGACGCTATCGGGGCAACATCGAGCACCTGTCGGAGCATTTCGGCGTGCCCTTTGTGCGCGGCCCCGACGAGATCGCTGACCTGCCGGCCTTCCTTGGCCGGGCGGGCAAACCGCCGGATCTGACGCGTCACGATATGCGCATCTTCGCCGAGATCGTCGATGCGCCGATGCTGTCGGTCGAGGCGCTGATGGCGAGGGCCTCGATGTTGGCCGCGGCCGGCGCCGATGTCATCGATCTGGGCTGCCTGCCGGAGACGCCGTTTCCATTGCTGCCGGAGGCTGTGCGAGCGCTCAAGGCACGGGGATTTATGGTCAGCGTCGATTCGGCCAGCGTGGACGAACTGACGATCGGGGCACGCGCCGGCGCGGACTATCTTCTCAGCCTCGATGAGAACACGCTGCCGTTGATCTTCGACCACGGGGCTACGGCAGTGTTGATACCGTCCACGCCTGGCGATCTGGATTCGCTCGGCCGGGCCATCGAAGCCGCGCTAAAGGCCGGCGTTGCCTTCATTGCCGATCCCGTGCTCGACCCGATCCATTTCGGCTTCGCCGTTTCACTCGGGCGCTTCATCGAGGCGCGGCGCCGCTGGCCGGACGTCGAATTGCTGATGGGCACCGGCAATCTCACCGAATTGACCGACGCGGACAGTTCTGGTGTCACGGCCGTTCTAGCGGGACTCTGCTCGGAACTCCGGATCCGAAACGTGCTGGCGGTGCATGTCAGCCCACACACGGTGCGGACGATCGAGGAGCACGATATCGCCCGCCGCGTCATGTTGGCTGCTTGCACGGACGGCGCGTTGCCGCGCGGCTATCACCCAGGCCTGTTGCAGGTCCACGATCGCAAGCCTTTCACAGCCTCAACCGACGATATCGAGGCATTGGCGGCCCAGGTGCGCGACGCCAACTTCCGTATCGCGGTAGCGGAGGACGGCATCCATGTTTTCAATAGCAAAGGGCATGCGGTTGCCACAGATGCGTTCGAACTTTTTGCCGGGCTGGACGTCAACGCCGATGGCGCACACGCTTTTTACCTCGGCGCGGAGCTGATGAAGGCGGAGATCGCGTGGCGCCTCGGCAAGCGTTATGTGCAGGACGAACCGCTCGCATGGGGCGTTGCCGCGCCGGCTCCCGAAACCGACCGTACCCGTCTTGCCGAGCCGGGCCAGACGCTCCGCGCAAGGAAAGAGCGCTAGGACCATGCCCTACATTCGCGAATCGATCATCACGACGGTCAACAAGGCAGGCAACGTCCACATCGCGCCGATCGGCATTATCGCCGAGAATGACGGCTGGGTGATTGCGCCCTTCCGGCCGTCGGTCACGCTCGACAATCTCGCCGAAGTGCCGTTCGCCATTGCCAATTATACCGACGACGTGCGTGTCTTTGCCGGCTGCCTGACAGGCCGCAAGCATTGGCCAACCGTTCCGGTTGACGGGTTTCCGGTGCCGCGGCTCGAGGCGGCACTGGCGTATTCGGGCCTCGAGGTCCAGGCGGTCGATGACAATGGCGTGCGCCCCCGCCATTTCTGCCGCGTGGTGCGGGAGGAAGCACTTGCGCCGTTCACCGGCCTCAACCGAGCCAAGGCGGCGGTGCTTGAGCTGGCCATCCTGGTCAGCCGGCTCGGCATGCTGCCGCGCGACAAGATCGAGGCCGAAATCGCCTACCTTTCGATCGCCATCGAAAAGACAGCAGGCGACGGTGAAAAGGAAGCCTGGGGCTGGCTGATGCAGCGTGTCAGCGATCACTTGACCGCCAAAGGTTCCGGTAGCGAGGACGCGCGAGCATAGGCGCGAGCGCCGCAACCTGCTTACGAAGGATATCCCGCCAAAAGTGCCACCGCGGACGCAGGTGCCGCGCTGCTCGCTTGCCCTCGAACGGTGTCATCCGCGGGGATGATGTCGGCGAAATCGACGTAGCTGCGTTCCATGCGTTCGGCCAGTCGCCTGATCTGCCAGCGACCGATTCCGGCCCCGACGATCGGGACATCCCGCGGCAAGGTCCCGGCAACCAGAGACGCTGCATCGTGCACTTTGCGCAGTTGCTGCTCGCTGAACCAGCGCGCGACTTCACCCCATTCCGGCGGGGTCAGGTCAGTGGCGTCGCGCCCCACCATGCGCGCCAGCCGCGCGATCGAGCCGTCCACGGTCTTTTCCTTGCCGTCGGCGGGAGGGTGCCTGTCGTCGTCCTCGTCGAGCACGCCCAGGATGCGATGCGCGTCGGCGATCGAGGCGAAATACTCGTTCATCAGCGGCGTTAGCCTGCCATGGACGGGAGCCGACGAGGCTACGCCGAACAGGAATGTCCTGGTAAAGCCGGTATAGACCAATTCGCCGGTTAGAAGCCGTCCGGCATCGGTGTAGCCGTCATTGGCCACGGCGCCGTTCTTGATGGCAATGATATCGGTGGTGGTTGAGCCCATGTCGACGAACAGGGCATCGCCGGCGAGTTTTGCCACCAACAAGGCTGTCGCGTGCCAATTGGCAGAAGCCACATCGGCGCCTAACTGCGCTGCCTGCTCGACCCCGACGAAACCGGATGGTCCGGCATAGACCAGCTTTTTGTCTGTGGGGAAATGGGTGGAAATCTGACCCAGCAGAGCCGCTACGCCGACATCGCGGGACGGAAAGATGTCCGACAGTTCGCCTGTCATGGTGAATGCGTTGAGATCCGCACCCGCGTAGATCGGAGCCGTTTCGTCGAGGGCTGAAGCCAGCTTGTGCAGGCCTTGCCAGAGCGGCGTTGCGATCGTTACCGCCTCAACGATGCGACCGTCTTGTGCGCGGGTCACCTTCAGATGCGCGCCGCCAATGTCGAAACCGGCAATGATGCCCTTTCTTTTTTCCACGCTTCAAGCTTTCATGACGGGGGCAATTGGTCGGTGAGAAAAGCGTTGCGTATCATTCCGGTTCTCGACCTGAAGGACGGCGTGGTGGTTCGCGCCCAGCAGGGAAAACGCGATCGCTACAGGCCGATCGTTACGCCTCTCAGCCGAAGCCCTGATGTCGTCGCGGTCGCTGAAGGACTGCGTGGGCTTTATCCTTTTTCGACCTTCTACATCGCAGATCTGGACGCTATCGAAGGCGGAGCGCCAAACAGCGACGCACTCGCCCGGCTGAGGACGATGGCGGAGCCGCCGGAACTTTGGGTCGATGCCGGCGTGGCCGACGAAAAGACACTTTTGGCGGCTCTTGCCGAACGCTCCCTGTCTCCTGTTCTTGGCTCTGAATCGCAGCGGGACGACATGTTGCTGCGGCGTTTTCGCGATCATCCCGATCTCATCCTGTCCCTTGATTTCATCGGCGATAGTTTTTGCGGACCGCGTTCTCTTCTCGAAGAGCCCGAGCTTTGGCCGCAAAAGGTGATTGTCATGACGCTGGCCAAGGTCGGTGCCGCCGCCGGCCCTGACTTCGGGCGGTTGCAGGAGGTCAAGGCCAAGGCCGGAAATCGCACTGTCATCGCGGCCGGCGGCGTCCGAGATGAGACCGACATCGGCGCCTTGTCCGCGATGGGTGTCGCCGCGGCGCTGGTCGCAACCTCATTGCACAACGCTACGCTCACACCCGGCCGCCTCGCATCACTCGGCGCCTGATCATCGTTGCTCGTCGGCTCCCGAAGGACGTGCGCCCTTCGGGAGGTGACGTTTCAAAAGCCCAGAACTTTTTTCAGCCGGCGCAACAGACCATCCGTCTCAGAAGAGGGTTTTTCCTGTGCGGGGCTGTCTCTTGTCTAGGCTGCGAACGGATGCTTGACCTTGTCGCGCTGGGCCGTTGCTTCGGCGGCGGTCGGGGTTCCTGCAACGGCGCGCTGGATAGCTTCCTTTGTCGCCTCGTAATTGTATTTCTGGATCTTGGCGTCGTCCGCCGCGTCCCAATGGATGAACACCCCGACGCAGATGAACACGTCGTCCGCTTCGTTGGCCGGAATGGTCCCGTCCGCAACGCTGTCCTGCACGGCCTTTGCCACGGCGTGCTGCGCCGGGCCGAACATCTGGACCGCCTGCTTGGCGCCCTTGATCGTGACCTTGTTGAACATCACGGTGTTGGGTTTGCATTGAAGATTGGGCGCGATCACCGCCAAAAGCGAAGTAAAGCCATCCTTGTTGTTGGTAAGCGCGTTGCAGAATGCCGTTTCGACCGCGCTCCCCCGCGGGCCGATGAGCAGGTCGACATGCGCGACTTCGTTGCCGTCTCCCACCAGCGATTCACCGACCATAACCTTTGATATTTTTGCCATGCCAATTTCCTCCAAGACACAATTATGATGTCCACGGACGCTGCAACCGAGCAGGCGCTCGATGGACAGCTATCCTTGTTGGCAGCGTCCGGATTTGCCCGGACCGGTTGGCTAGATAGCCGCGGAAGCACAGCTTCCGCTTTTGGAAGTCAAGCACCAACGCCGCGATTATGCAAGGTGAGGGCGAGGGTGTGGACTAAAAGAGTAGCCACGGTGAGGTCGGCCGAGGTGCCGGGATTGATGTTGTCGGCCTTCAGCCGGCGGTCGAACTCCATGAGCAGGCGAATGCGCGACGGCTCGTCGCCCTCGGCATGGAGCGCCGCCTGAACGGCAATGGCTTCCTGCCGCGCTTGATTTGCGACGTCAACGCCGTGCTTGCGCATCACATGGCTGTCGGGGAAGCCGGCGAGAAACGCCATGTAGACGAATACCGTCGGCCACATGCCGGTTTCTCCACGTGCCAACGCTCCATCCAGCGCAACGAGCCCGACCCCGAACACGTCGCCGAAACAGCTGCCGTACTGGCGGGCGATCATGTCGCGGTCGGCGGCCTCCCGCATCGCGTCCAACAAATGGACCTTTGGCTCCTGCCGCACATCGTTGGCGGCTTCTCCCAGGCCGCCTGGCGCGGCCGTGACGATCGCCTCGAATACCGCCTTGGTATCCTGCACGCTCAAAGCCCGAAGCAGCGAGTCGAGATTGTCCTGCAGTCTGTCACCGCCCATTTCGGCGGCGCATATCAGTGGCCCTGCCAGAAGGATGATTCCGAGATTGGTATTGGTTGCGACCGCCAGTCGGGTCGCGCGCACGGCCTCCAGCATGCGCTGTCCGACCGGCAGACGAGGATCGGTCAGCGGCCCGGAGGAAACCTCCGCACTCATCATGAACTGGGCGGCGGACATTCCGTGTCCGTCGGCGAACAGATGGACGTTGCCCGGTTTGAGGGCTCCGATCTCCATCCTGCAGGCATCCTTGTAGCTGGCCCGGAGGCGTTCACGCGACAGCGCCATCCTACCGGCCCTCACGAATTCGCAGGCGCGGCAAAACGGTAGGGCCGCGGCGCGGCGGCCGCTTCGGCACGGTCGGCCAGGAGTTTCAGCAAGGCATCGGCGATTGCCTCGGCGATATTCACGGCGACCACCGATTGCAATCCCGACCAGGCGGGCATGCTGTTCACTTCGAGTATGAACAGATTGCCGTCGTCAGCCCGCACGATGTCCACGCCGGCAAAATCCGCGCCGACCGCGGCTGACGCAGCGACAGCCAGCGAGGCCAGTTCCGCCTTGCCATGATCGGAAACCTGTTCCGGCACGCCGCCCCGGTTGACGTTCGTGATCCAGTCGTCGCTGATGCGGCTCATCATCGCCATGGTCTCGCCGGCGCAGACAAAGACGCGAAAATCCCGGAAAGGCGGACCGGCACGCGGCACATATTGCTGAAGGTAGTAGACGCTGTTCACCTCTTCTGCAGCCGGCAGGTCCGAGAGCGTGCGGATCAGCTTTATCCCGCGGCCTTGCGCCCCGAACAATGGTTTCAGCACCAGCGGCCCCCGCGGAAGCTCTTGCGCCGCGATCTCCGCGGCGGCAGCAAGTCCTTCCACGGCAAAGGTGGGTGGCGTAGGCAGGTCGGCATTTTTCAAGAGGAATGTCGTCATCGACTTGTCGACGCAGTGCTCGATCGCCTGCGCGGAATTCCACACGGGAACCGACAGTCTGCTTAACGCGTGCAGCACGCCGAGGCGCCGGGTAATCGCTTCGAACGATCCGGCGGCGATCGAACGGACGACCACGGCGTCGGGCAGCGTGCCGCCGAAGCCAGGGATCGAAAGCCCGCTCGGGCTGCTGGTGTCGAATGCGATCGCCGCCAGCGGCACGGCTGCAACGGCGGCGCCTCGCCGACCAAGCCCTGCCGCCAGGCCGTTCGAGCCAGTGTCCACTTTGTCGCTGACGATCAGGATACGAGGGATCATGTGGCGCCTCGGGTGCGGGAACCTAGGAGGCGTGAGCGATTCCGCGCCCCAATGGCCGCGTCCGCGGCAGGGCTGCACGAAATGCAGTCGTCGGGCAGGCGAATGACGGACGAATCCCTTTGCACCGCCATCCTCTTAGCCGAGACTCCGTTCGAGCATTTCCAGATCACGTCGACCGGCGCGAAACGTATCGCCGGTTTCGATCGCTGTCACGATCACTTCGGCCGGGCTGAACAGCAGCGGGTCGATGGCATAGAAATCGCCCTTGAACCGCGTGAAGATCTCAGCGAAAGGTTGGCCATAGTCCCGTGAGGCGCTGCTTGGGAGTTTTTCCGCGAGTTTGCCAGCTTCTTTCGCCGATCCTTTCACGAAGAGTTGGACGCTGCCGCCATAGATGATGGCATCGTTGGTTCGGCCCATGGCGGTCAGGAAATCCGGATGGGGGGCGGGGATCGGAGCCGTTCCGATGCCGTCGACAACGTTCTCCAGCGGGAATTTGAGATCGTTGATCTTGTGCAGGGCAACCTCGAGCGCGCGCGCAACGATCTGCACGCCGCCGGCAAGACTTTGTGTCGGCGCATAGAGGAAGGTGAGCTTTTCCGTCGCCAGTCCAGTTGCCTTGCCCACTTTCTCAACGATCGCGCGGGGAGGCGGTTCGGCCGTCTCAAGGATAAGCACCGCGGACGATGCGATGTCGCGATAGGAAAGTGTTTCGAACAGCGGTTCGACCCGGGCGAGGGCGCGCGCCGGCCCAGATCCCATCGCGAAATAGTCCTGGCCAGACAGGTTCCAGCCCGCATATTGGCTGCCCAGGCAGGCTAGCACCGGCTGCGAAGATCGCGCTTCGACAGTGAACGGCCATTGCTGTGACGCGCGATCCATGAACACAGAAACGCTGCCGAGACCGCCCATCGCGGCCTCAGCCATGCGCAGCCCGGCTTCGACGCTGCCTACGGTCTTGGCGCCGGCATCGATCAGGCGCTCGCCCAATGGCCCCCTGGAAACGACGATGCGCAGGCGTTCGGCGTCGCCGATCATGCCGTCAACGATGCGCTGTGCATTGTCGTTCAGGAATGCCGAACCGTCTTTCATGTCCGGTCTCCTTCCCATTGGAGTTGCAATTGACTGGCTTGTCCCTTGATGAGTCGCTTGGTCGATTGGGCGCTCGGCCCGCGCGCGAAGACCGTGCAGACAGGGTCGCCGGCAATCAGACGGGTGCCAGCCGACTGCTGGTCCGCTGTCCATTCAGGCCAGGCGATCGACGGAAAGTGAGTGATTGGCGTCGCGGCGTAAGTCACCATCGACGCCATCGAATCGACGAAGCGCGGCAAGCGGAAGACCTGACCCGTCGCGGCGCGCAGATGCGCTTCGATCAATGGCGCGTCGACATCGTCGAAAATGTCCAGGGTGGCGCCTGGCCTCGGATTGATTTCGATGAACTTGTAGCCGTCCGGCCCGCGGATAAGATCGGCGCTGCACAATCCAACCAGGCCGGCGCGCCGCGTCAGACTTGAGAGCCAACCGCCGATCACCGCCGCCTGTCTGCGATCGAAGCGTCTCAACCGCACGGCGCCGCCATAGCGATAGGGCGCTGTCGGGGAGGGGGACGTCCATTGTTGGCTGAAGCCCACGACGTGCGCGGTTTGCCCGTTGCCGACGAACAGGGCCGAAATGCTGCGTCCGGCAACGAAGCGCTGGAAATAGCGGCCGGCGGTCGGGCTTTCTCCGGCTGCTCGTCTGACGTGCCCGCCGCCGGCGCCGCCCGCGGTCTTGACCACCCAGTTCTCCCGATCAGGCGGCTGGTCCCATCGCAATTGCGGATGCGGGATGCCAAGTTCGGCGCAATCATCGGCCAGCAACTGCGGATCCTTGATCCTGCGGATTGCGGCGCCGCCATTGCCTGCGAGCGGAAAGTGTCGCGCGATCTCGTCCACGGCCTCGGGCATCCGCTCAAACCCTGAGCCCAGGATAATGGCGACCGGCTGGTCGTCGCCAGCCAATCGCCGAAGCGTGTCGACGATGCGCTCGCCGTCGATGCCCCTCTGCAGGTCGCCCGGCAGCATCGTCGCACGTTCTGCGAGCGCGACGGTGTCCGTATCGCAAAAGAAATCGGCAACCAGCGGACGATAGCCGGCGCGGCGCGCGGCGGCGGCCAGCGCCCGGCCTGAAATTGCCGCGATCAAGAGAGATCCGGCGTTACTTGGCAATCTCGCGTGCAAGGGAAAACGCTTCCTGAAAATCGAGCGTGATCGTCTTTTCGGATTCGATCATTCTTTTGAAGAGACCGAATTCGACCTTATATTTGACATTGCCAATGGCAAGCGGACCAATGCCGACAGCTTTTGCCGCTTCGAGTGGATCACCATTGGCATTGACGGCCAATCCTTCGATACCGGCCGGGGGAACCGCATTGACGTCGGCCGCAATAAGCAGGTCATTGCCTTTCAACTGGGCTTTGGAGACCACCTGGACGCCAGCTTTGGCGCAAGCCAGGATAATTTCGTTCGCCTCGACCAGCTTTGTCTTGCGTGCGTCGCTCGATCCGTCAGCGGCATCGACGATGATGTTGAATCTGCTTTCGATCTCGGCAGCGATCTGCTTGACCCTCTCGATGCCGTCATGGCCGACAAGTGTGACCCGGGCACCTTCCCCTGCCGCGATGACGGCGGTGCAGAAGCCGACGACGCCGGTGGCACCGAAAACAGCCACCCTCGTATCCCTGAGCGCACGCTGGAATTTCTTCTCCAGCGCCTTTTCGACCTTGGCCACCATCGCCGCGGCCGTGGTGAACGAGCCGGCCGGATCGGCAAACACCGAAACCTGGAAAGGCGGCACCATCGCCTTCTTCGCGGCGTCGAACATGTCGAGCGCCAACGAGGCGTCCTTCCCGGCGATGAAGATGCCGGTGTCGACACCCGCATCCGGCGGGCGCGAAAAGATCGCGTCCTGGACCAGGCCTGTCACTTCGGCGAGGCTTACATCGACATAGGGGACGACGGCGTCGAAACCTGCGTCGAGCGCCATGTTCACGTCGAAGGGGCTCATCTGCTTCAACGGTGTCAGCATGTGCAGGATGTGTTTGCGGGCCATTTCTTGCCTTTCTGCCTGAAACGGGAGCGTCAGCTGCCGACGAGATTCAGCCTGGTTGAGCTGATCTTCGCGCCGGAGTTCCTGCCCTTGACGATCTTGATCTCAAGGCCGTCCTCAGTTGCTGTCCTCCGAACCGCGTCGACGAACTTGAGTGCGGCGTCATGTGATGGCGCGAAGGCAAAGCCTGTCGGCCCCCAGGAACTCTGGCCGATGCCGACGGCGCCTGCTTCATTGAGACGGTGGGCCGCCATCTCGACCCGCTTCGAGGTGAACACGCCGCCCTGCGCCGGGGCGAAATGGCTGCCGATCAGCATCTGTATCGCGGTGACGGCGGCGCCGAATGCCGGAAGGTCCCGCTCGACCAAAGCCGGCATAATGCCCATCAGCACCCTCCGGCAGATCTCCCCGCTGCCTGCCGTTGGGAATGGCGGCAGCGAACGAAACGCCGCGACCTCGGCAGCGCCATGCAGTCCATGCCCGGAATGGTCGAGGATGAGGATGACGCGCCACTCTTCCGGAAACGGCAGCCGCGCGACGACCGGAGGCGTTCCGCCGCGGTCGTTCTTGCCGGCGTCGACTATGACGCCGCCATCTTCGAAACTTGCGATGCCGATGCCGGATCGGCCGCCCCGCTCGAGCAGGCTCGCATCGCCGGCGATATCCAGAGGCAAATTGTGGAGAGTGCGCAACGCCGAGGCGACGGCAAGGGCGATCTGCGTGCCGGATCCCAGACCCGCATGACTGGGGATCGACTGCTCGACCACCAGATGGTGATGGCCGCGAATGCCGAGATGCTTGCAGAGCGTCGACAGATGCTCGCTGGCGCGGGTGCTCTCGGAGCCTTCGACGATGGTTTCGCCGGACCGCGACAGGGTGACGACGGTTTCGGGTGCGCTCAATGGAAGCCCGACGCTGCCGAACCGCCGTCCGGCATCGCCATTGAGATCAAGGAAGCCAAGGTGCAGGCGAGCGGGCACTCGTATGGTAACAGAATTCGACATCTGCCCCCCGATGGGTGCATCATGGATGCATCATGGAAGTTTAGGTGCCCGGTACCATGATAACTGTTTTCGTCGATGGGGCAAGCCAAAGAGAATGCATCCACGTGTTTGCTGGCTCCGGCGTGTAGACAGACCGAGCAATTCGCGGAGGTCGAGATGAACGAGACAGTCAAGGAAAAGGTCTATTCGGAAGCCGAGATCGCCGAGCGGCTTGAGAAGGAGCTGCCAAAATGGCGCTACGAAAACGGCTGGATCCGGCGCAAATACAAGACCCACAGCTGGAAATCGACGCTGATGGTCATCAACACGGTTGGCCATCTCGCCGAGGCGGCGTGGCACCATCCCGATATCACCGCCTCCTATGCCTGGGTTGAGGTGCGCCTGACGAACCACGCGGCGAAAGGCATTACCGACAAGGATTTCGAGTTGGCGAAAAAGATCGAGGATGTTGTCCAGTGGCAGCCGGCCAAGGAAAACGGGGCACTGGAGGGCACTCCGCTGACCGATCAACGCTTCGCTTATGTCAAATATGACTAGGCAGGGTCGGAATTTGTTGACGCGTATGAAAACATTCGCTGATCCGCTGCAAGGTGGGGTTCACGGCCAATCCAGTTTCGTCTAGGATCGGGCCGGCACCAGAAAGTAGTTTAGCGAATGGCGGTTGCTTGGATCGGCAACCGGGAAGCGCTGATTGAGCGCGCGGCTGCGCATGCCGCGTCGCTACTGTCGTCAAGTCGGTGCCCGGTTTTCAGCTTTGATACGGATATAGACGGCACGAGGGCGGCGATCGCGCTGGCTGAGAGGGCTGGCGCGGCATACGACCATGCCGATGGCGCGGCACTTGCCCGGGAGACTGCGCTTTTTACGGACAGGGGGGCAATGACCGTCGCCCCCGGAGAGACGCGCCGGCGTGCCGATGTCGTGGTGATCGTGGGCGAGCTCCCGCGGATCCATCATAGTCTTGTTGGCGAACTCGCCGGGACGGTTCCCGACCTCTCGACCGTGAACCAGCGCGCGTTCTTCGTGGTAGGCCCGAACGGGATGTCTGTGCCGCCGCTGAACGGCGGGCGCGAGGCAACGCGACTTTCCTGTGGCCAAGCTAGCCTCGCCGCCACGCTGGCGGCGCTGAGGACACAGTACAAAGGGCGGCGTACATCGCAACCGGTGTCGAATTTCAATGATTTCGCCAAAGCTCTGGCGGCCGCGCGTTTTCCCGTGTTCCTGTTTTCAGGCCACGCCGCCGAAGGCCTGGCATTGGAGATGCTGCAAGGACTGATCGCCGATCTCAATCGCAACTCGCGCGCATCCGGCCTTCATCTGCCGGCGAACGAAAACGGCTGGGGTAGCACGCTCGCCTCGGCCTGGATGACAGGTTTTCCGCTGCGCACCGGCTTTGCGCGCGGCTTCCCGGAATTCGATCCCTGGCGCTGCGATGTGGCGCGCATGATCGCTGCCGGCGAAGCCGACCTGCACCTGCGGATCTCCGCCGCAACGGCCCAGCCGAAGGAAAAAAAGCGCCGCATGGCACTGATTGCGTTGACGAAAACGCAAGAGCCGGTTGCCGGTGCCGCAGTCACCATCGCCATCGGCGAGGCTGGGCTTGATCACGATGCGGTTGTCTATTCCAGCCGCACGGGCTCGCTCAGGTCGACCGAGGCGCAAGCGGCCTCGCAATTGCCCTCCGCCGCGACGATCATCCGCCTGATCGCTAGCCACGCTTTCGCCGAGCCACTGCCATGCTGACGAAAATCGCCGGCGGCGACATCATCGATCCCGTCAACGGCCGTCTCGGCAAAGGCGACCTCTGGATCAAGGACGACAAGATCGTCCCGGCGCCGGCGGGAGGGGCGGCCGACCGGACCATAGAAGCCAGCGGCTGCATCGTGATGGCTGGCGCCATCGACATCCACTCCCACATCGGTGGCGGCAATGTGAACACCGCGCGGCTGCTCTTGCCCGAACAGCATGCCGCCCATCAGCTGAGGCCAGCAATGACGCCGCTCTCCAATGCCGGCTGGTCGACGTTCCAGACGGGCTGCCTCTACGCAAAGATGGGCTTTACGACGGTGGTCGAGCCGGCGATGTCGCCGGGAGCGGCGCTTCACACGCATCTCGAACTGGCTGACATCCCGATCATCGACAAAGCAACCCTCGCCATTCTCGGCAATGACGATTTCCTTCTGTCGATGATCCGCGACGACGCCCCCTCCACGATGATCGAGGACTATGTCGCCTGGACGGTCGCTTCGACGCGAGCGCTTGGGGTCAAGGTGATCAACGCCGGTGCGGCGGCCGCCTTCAAGGAGAACGTCCGCACCTTCTCGCTGGACGATGTCGTGCCTTCCTATGGCGTCAGTTCGCGCAAGATCGTCAAGACGCTGCAGGCCGCCGTCGACAGTCTTGGCCTGCCGCATCCCCTGCATGTCCATTGCAACAATCTGGGCAGCCCCGGATCGGCGGATACGGCGGCTGCGACGATCGCAGCGGCGGATGGGCTGCCGCTGCATCTCGCCCACCTCCAGTTCTATGGCTATGGCACGGAAGGAAAACGCGGGTTTTCTTCCGCCGCCGCACGGCTTGCCGAACTGGTCAACGCGACGCCGGAAGTCACCATCGATATCGGCCAGGTCATGTTCGGCCAGACGGTCACGGTCTCCTCCGACGTCATGCGGCAGTTTTCGGCGCGTGGCAGCGCGCACCCGAAAAAGACCGTCATTCATGATGGTGACGGCAATGGCGGCGGCATCGTGCCCTACAGCTATGGCAAGGACTTCTACGGCACGATGCAGTGGGCGATCGGGCTCGAGCTTTTTCTCCTGATCGACGATCCCTGGCGTGTGTTCTTCACCACCGATCATCCCAACGGTGCACCTTTTACGGCTTATCCGGCGCTGTTCGAACTGCTGATGAGCCGGGAAGCGCGCGCCGAAATGACCGCTGGACTTTCACGATCCGCCCTGGCGCTCTCTACCCTGGCCGCAATCGACCGCGAATACACGTTCGAGGAAATCGCCATCATGACGCGCGCGGCGCCGGCCAAGCTGCTCGGCTTGACGGATCGAGGCCATCTCGGCGCCGGTGCAATAGCAGACATCGCTGTCTATCGCAGGGACCGCAGTATCGCGAAAATGCTCGGACAGGCGGCGTATGTTTTCAAGGATGGCGATCTCGTCGTGCAAGACGGGGAAATCATCCATTACCGCTGGGGCAAGGCATTGAGGCTCAAGCCGCCTGTCGACAAGGCGATGGTGCGACGGCTCGAGGACTATCACCAGCAGCGCTACGGCCTGTCGCTGGACTGGTTCAATTTTCCGGATTCGGCGATTGCGCGCGAACAGCCATTCGGCGAGGTGCCATGCCGAACATGAGCGTCAATGGGGTAACGATCGACGATACCTTCGCGGAAGCCTTCGGCATGCGCGCAACCGCCATCGTCATCACCGCGCCGAGCCGGAAATGGGCTCGCCAGGCGGCGATCACGATGACCGGCTTCGCCACCTCGGTGATCGGTTGCGGCTGCGAAGCGGCAATCGATCTCGACCTGCCGCAATCGGCCACACCGGATGGCCGGCCAGGCTGCCGCGTCATGATTTTCGCGATGGGAACGGACGAATTGCAGAAACAACTGCTCAATCGTGTGGGCCAGTGCGTTTTGACCTCGCCGGGTTCCGCCTGCTTTGCCGGGCTGCAAGGCAGCGCCGAGCTCAAGCTCGGTTCGGCGCTGCGTTATTTCGGCGACGGCTGGCAAATCTCCAAGAAGATCGGCGACAGGCATTTCTGGCGTATTCCCGTCATGGATGGCGAGTTCCTGTGCGAAGCAACGACCGGACTGACGAAGGAAGCTGTCGGTGGCGGCAATTTCTTTGTCATGGCGCAAAGCAGCGCCAACGCTTTGGCCGCTGCCGAGGCCGCGGTCGCTGCGATCGGCATGGTGCCTGGCGCCATCGTGCCGTTTCCGGGCGGCATTGCCCGTTCGGGTTCCAAGATAGGTGGCAAATACAAAGGCATGATCGCTTCGGCCAACGAAGCCTACGCGCCGACGCTGCGCGGCGTCGTCGCGAGTGAGCTCGGTCCCGACATCAACGCCGTCCTGGAAATCGTCATCGATGGTGAGACCAATGATGCCGTTGCCGCCGCGATGAAGGCCGGCATCAAGGCTGTGATAGAGATCGGACCGAAAAAAGGCGCGGTTCGGATCAGCGCCGGCAATTACGGCGGCAAGCTCGGGAAATTCATCTACTCGCTGAAGGATATGCTGCCATGAAGGCGCTGACCTTCACCCTGGTTGCCGAGCCGCCGGAGCGCCTTGACCTGTCGCCGCTGACGCCGGAGCGGCTGGCCGGGATCGAAAGGCGCGACGTCGAAAGAATCCAGATCGGCATGTCGAAGCACGGATCGAAGGTGGGCGACATTTTTCGCGTCGCCGGCAGCGATCCGACAAGCATCGTGTTCGAAGGCGGAAGCACGCGCCTTGACCTTGTGGCGCAAGGCATGCGGGGCGGGTCGGTCCGCCTCGTTGGCAATGCGGGCGCCCAGGCCGGGCGCGCCATGCGCGGTGGCAAGCTCAAGATCGAAGGCAATGCGGGTCCATACGCCGGCTCCGGCATGCGTGGCGGCAGGCTTGAGATAACAGGCAATGCCGGCGACCACCTCGGTGCGCCGCTCGTCGGGGAACTGGCCGGCATGAACGGCGGTGTGTTGATCGTCAGGGGCAAGGCGGGCGCCTTCGCCGCAGACCGCATGCGGCGCGGCCTGATCGCGGTGCTGAAAGGCTCCGGCGACCATGCCGGCAGCCGCATGATCGCCGGCACCCTGGTGGTGGCCGGTGGCACCGGCGAGATGCCCGGTTATTTGATGCGTCGCGGTTCGATCCTTCTCGATCGCACGCCGGCACGCATGTCGCCGAGCTTCGTCGAATGTGGCGCACCCGAGAGCGTTTTCGCCGCCATCATCGATCGTCATCTGATCGCCGAGGGCATTTTGAAACGGCCGCTTCTGGGGAGCGCACCGCGCAAATATGGCGGGGATAACGCAGTGCTCGGAATGGGCGAGGTTCTTTTTCCGCGCTGAGATCCGTCGACACAAGAACCATAGGATGGCAGGACGCAAGTGCTTGCCGCTGGGTGGCAGTGGTGGGGCCGACCGTCATCCGACCCGCAACGTGGAGAACACATGAAAATCATCTCTCAAACGAAGGCCCATGGCGGCGTGCAGGGCGTCTATTCCCATTTGTCGACGAGTTGCCGTTGCGACATGACTTTTGCCGTTTTCAAACCTCCGCAGGCGCGGGAGGCGCCTTGTCCCGTTGTGTGGTATCTCTCAGGCCTGACGTGCACCCACGCCAATGTAATGGACAAGGGCGAGTACAGGCGCATGGCCGCCGAGCTTGGCCTGATCGTCGTTTGTCCCGACACCAGCCCGCGCGGCGCCGACATTCCGGATGAAAAAGACAACTGGCAGTTCGGCTCCGGCGCCGGCTTCTATCTCGATGCGACGCAAGAGCCTTATGCGAAGAACTATCGCATGTATTCCTATGTGACCGAGGAGTTGCCGGCTCTCATCGCGGCTGAATTTCCAGCCGATATGGCGCGCCAGGCAATCTTTGGCCATTCGATGGGCGGGCATGGCGCGCTGACGATTGCCTTGAAGAATCCGCAGCGTTTCAAGAGCTGCTCGGCGTTCGCCCCGATCGCCCAGCCAAGCACCGCCGGCTGGTCGAGACCGGCTTTTGAGAAATATCTCGGGAAGGATGAGGCTTCGTGGCGAACCTGCGACGCGACGTCGCTCATCGACGACGGATACCGTTTCCCCGAATTCTTGGTCGATCAGGGAACGTCGGACGGATTTCTTGACGACGGGCTGAGGCCTTGGCTGCTTGAAGCGGCCTGCGCCAAAGCAGGTATTCCGCTAAAGCTGCGGATGCAGGATGGATACGATCACTCGTATCTTTTCATCTCCAGTTTCATGGACGACCATCTGAGATGGCATGCTGAGAGGCTTTGATCTGGGCAGGCCGAAGGCATAGCCAGATGCAAACAAGTTATTGAATCCGACGCCTTACGCCGGGGGCAGAGTCCCCGCCTGCGTCAAGCGCTAAACATTCAGCCCCGACGCCGCCCACGCGAAAGAACTGAAAGCAGTAGCCAGCCCCGATGAGATCCCGGAGCCGCCCTGCGGCGCCAGGGGGCGAAATGCCTGACGGCATCCAGATTTCGAGGTGCCGGCGGGTGAGGGGATTAAGGTGCTGTTCGTGCGCGTCGGCCAAGACGAGCCGCTGTTTGACGAGCAGACGCTGCAGGTGTTGCCGGCGGGGTAGATGCCGAGAATCCTGATTGCAGGGATTTTATGCCTCTACGTATTCCGCGAGGCTGACACCCTTGGGCACATCCAGCCCATCGGCTCGCAAACCTTCGATGTGAAAGCGTATTGCGTCGCGAATCTCGGTTTCCACTTCAGGCACAGTGGCACCTGTCGCGATGCAGCCGGGTAGGTCCGGCACATAGGCAGAGAAATTACTTCCTGCTTTTTCAATCACCACCGCGTAACGCATGTCATCACTCCTTCAAACCTGACTGCTTGAGAATGCTGTTCAGTGTTCCTGGCGCAACCTCTTCAGACGGCTTGCCAGCCACGGTGACGCGGCCGGCTTTGACTTCATGCTTATATTGGCGATGGCTGCCCTTGGTTGCAACCAGATACCAGCCGTCGGCCTCCAGCAGGCGAATGATCTCGCGACTGTAAGCCGAGGTGGCACTAGACCTCAGCTGCACCCGCTCGTCGAGCCGCACGTGTCGCACTTCTCGCAAGTCCCGTTCCGCACCATGGTAAAGTTCTGGCACTCGGAGCAGGAATTGCCTGTGTAACCCTGGAGCAGAGACCTTGCGCGGCGGTCGTTGGCGAGTTTCTTGGCTTCCGCCGCCTCGATGGCCGCGGCGTCGGTGAACAAGCTTGCCGTGGCGTCTGAAGCAACCCCCGCCGCTTCCTCGAAGGCGATGTCTTCGGCCAGTTCCTTTGCCCGCTCCTCATAGTCGCGCTTGTAGGCGACCGCTTCGTCGCTGGCGGGCTTCAGCGCCAGCACGTTGGAGCCGGAGAAGGCGGTCGGTGCCGAGCGAGCAGGGGCGCCCGAGGGGGCCGCAAAGCCTTTCGGGTCGTTGCCGCTGACGCGCGACACCAGCTTCACCGGCGATGCGCCACGAGTCAGGCCCTTGGAAACCGCATCGGTCTTGCCTTCGCTGATGCCACGGCCAAGTGCGGTGTTGGAAAAGTCCGACTGGTCGACATGGGCGAGATCGTTGCGCCCGAGATAGGAAATCGCCAGCTCGCGGAACACGTAGTCGAGGATCGACGTCGCGCTCTTGATGGCATCGTTGCCCTGCACCATGCCGGCCGGCTCGAATTTGGTGAAGGTGAAGGCGTGCACATATTCGTCGAGCGGCACGCCATATTGCAGGCCCAGCGAAATGGCGATGGCGAAGTTGTTGAGAAGGCCACGCAAGGTCGCGCCTTCCTTGTTCATGTCGATGAAGATCTCGCCGAGACGGCCATCGTCATATTCGCCGGTGCGCAGGAAAATGGTGTTGCCACCGATCTTGGCTTTCTGGGTGTAACCCTTGCGGCGGCCGGGCAGTTTTTCCTGCTCGCGCGACACGCGCTCGATGATGCGCTCGACGATCCGCTCGGTGATCTGTGCGGCACGTGCTGCCGCAGGTGCGGCGAGCAGCTGCTCGACGGCTTCGTCCTCGTCGTCCTCGCCATCGGCGAGCAGCGAGGAGTTGAGCGGCTGCGACAGCTTCGAGCCGTCGCGGTATAGCGCGTTGGCCTTCAGCGCCAGCTTCCACGACAGCATGTAGGCGCCCTTGGCGTCTTCAACCGTCGCATCGTTGGGCATGTTGATGGTCTTGGAGATGGCGCCGGAAATGAAGGGCTGTGCAGCCGCCATCATCTGGATGTGGCTGTTGATGGACAGCGAGCGCTTGCCGATCTTGCCGCACGGGCTGGCGCAGTCGAAAACCGCCAGGTGTTCGGCCTTGAGGAACGGCGCGCCTTCCAGCGTCATCGCACCGCAGACATGGATGTTGGCGGCCTCGATATCTTTCCGGGAGAAGCCGAGCGCCGGCAGGATCTCGAACGAGAAATCGTTGAGCTGCTCGTCGGTGAAGCCGAAATTCTCCTTCACCCAGTCGGCGCCGAGCGTCCACTGATTGAAGACGAACTTGATGTCGAAGGCCGACTTCAAGGCTGCGTTGAGCGCGGCGATCTTGTCCTCGGTGAAGCCCTTGGCCTTGAGCGCGCCGGGGTTGATGGCCGGCGCCTGATTGAGGTTGCCGTGGCCGACCGCATAGGCCTCCATCTCGGCGATCTGGGCTTCGGAATAGCCGAGCGTGCGCAGCGCTTCCGGCACGGCGCGGTTGATGATCTTGAAATAGCCGCCGCCGGCCAGCTTCTTGAACTTCACCAGCGCGAAGTCGGGCTCGATGCCGGTGGTGTCGCAATCCATGACCAGGCCGATCGTGCCGGTCGGCGCGATCACGGTCGCCTGCGCGTTGCGGTAGCCATGCTCCTCGCCGAGTTCGATGGCGCGGTCCCAGGCGGCCTTGGCGTGGGTCGCGAGGTCCTGCTGCTTCAGGTCGGAAGCGACCAGCGGCACCGGGTTGACGGCAAGCTTCTCGTAGCCCTGCTTCTCGCCATAGGCGGCACGGCGATGGTTGCGCATGACGCGCAGCATGTTCTGCGCATTGCGGTCGTAGTCGGCGAAGGCGCCGAGTTCGCCGGCCATCTCGGCCGAGGTGGCATAGGCGACACCGGTCATGATTGCGGTGAGTGCGGCGCAGATGGCGCGGCCTTCATCGGAATCGTAGGGAATGCCCGACGTCATCAGCAGGCCGCCGATATTGGCATAGCCGAGGCCGAGCGTGCGGTATTCGTAGGACTGCTTGGCGATCTCCTTCGACGGGAACTGCGCCATCATCACCGAGATTTCGAGAACGATGGTCCACAGCCGCACGGTGTGCTCGTAGGCTGCGATGTCGATCGTGCCGTCGGCGTTGCGGTAGGGCAGCAGATTGATCGAGGCGAGATTGCAGGCCGTGTCGTCGAGGAACATGTATTCGGAGCACGGGTTGGACGCCCGGATCGCACCGGCCGATGCGCAGGTGTGCCAGTCGTTCATCGTCGTGTTGAAATGCAGGCCGGGATCCGCGGACGCCCAGGCGGCGTAACCGATCTTTTCCCAGAGATCCCTGGCCTTCAGCGTCTTCAGCACCTTGCCGTCCTTGCGGGCAGTCAGGTGCCAGTCGGCATCGTCCTCGACGGCGCGCAGGAAATTGTCTTTCAGCGACACCGAATTGTTGGAGTTCTGGCCCGAAACCGTGAGGTAGGCGTCCGAATCCCAATCGGTGTCGTAGGTCTTGAACGACATCGACGAATAGCCTTGCTTGGCGAACTGGATGACGCGGTAGATATAGTTCTCCGGCACGGCGGACTTCTTGGCCGCCTTGATCTCGCGCTTCAGCGCGGTGTTGATGGCCGGGTCGAAGCAGTGGTCGCCATTGCCTTCGCAGTTGACGCAGGCCTTCATGATCGCTTCGAGATGCTTCTTGACGATCTTCGAGCCGGTCACCAGCGAGGCGACCTTCTGCTCTTCATTGACCTTCCAGTCGATGAATTCCTCGATATCGGGGTGGTCGGCGTCGACAATGACCATTTTCGCGGCACGGCGCGTCGTGCCGCCCGACTTGATGGCGCCCGCCGCGCGGTCGCCGATCTTGAGGAAGCTCATCAGGCCCGACGAGCGGCCGCCGCCGGACAGTTTTTCGCCTTCGCCGCGCAGCAGCGAGAAGTTGGAGCCGGTGCCGGAGCCGTATTTGAACAGGCGTGCTTCACGCACCCACAGATCCATGATGCCGCCCTCGTTGACGAGGTCGTCCTGTACGCCCTGGATGAAGCAGGCATGCGGCTGCGGATGCTCGTAGGAGGATTTCGACTTGGTCAGCTTGCCGGTGAACGGGTCGACATAGAAGTGGCCCTGGCTCGGGCCGTCGATGCCATAGGCCCAGTGCAGGCCGGTGTTGAACCATTGCGGCGAGTTCGGCGCGACGCGCTGGGTGGCGAGCATGTAGGCAAGCTCGTCGCGGAAAGCGCGCGCGTCTTCCTCCGACCCCTTGAAGTAGCCGCCCTTCCAGCCCCAGTAAGTCCAGGTGCCGGCAAGCCGGTCGAAGACCTGGCGGGCGTCGATCTCGGAACCGTAGCGCTCGGCTTCCGGCAGCTTGGCAAGTTCCGTCTCATCGGCGACGGAGCGCCACAGGAAGGAGGGGACGTCGTTCTCTTCGATCTTCTTCAGGCGCGCCGGCACACCGGCCTTGCGGAAATATTTCTGCGCCAGGATATCGGCTGCGACCTGGGAGAACTGCGCCGGCACGTCGATATTGTCCAAGCGGAACACCACCGAACCATCCGGATTCTTAATCTCCGAAAGCGCCTTGCGGAATTCGATCTCCGCATAGGCAGATTGTCCTGGCTTGGTGAAACGACGCTCGATGCGCATTGGTCCGGTCCCTTTTGTCTATATATAGCGCTTTCCTCCAGGGATTTCTGCCCCCGATGCGAAACGCGCATGTCCGCCGTCTGCCGGCGTTCGAAAACGGCCGGCTCTCCATTTTCGCGGTCTCCGCCGGCCCTGCTGGTCAAACTCCTTGCGAAGTATCTGTCCAACGCGCCGACGAACCCGCGGGTCCCTCAAAACTGATTTTTTCCGATTCCCTCGATCGAGGGAAATTCACACTATCTAGCGTCGAACCTACCTGCAAACACTAAATATAGTATTAACAGACAATTTATTCAAGCCCGACAATTGTCCCTATCGTCCCCAACCGCCCCACAATCCCAACGCTTCCGCCGGCCTCGTAAACAGGCGGAAATGCGAGCAAAAACGCACATAATCCGGGAAAAAGACCGGGCTCAGAACTTTCCGGTCGCACTCTCAACAGGAGCACATGGCCTATAAAAGGCGACTCGTTTTGCGCCGTCAAGGATTCGTTTGCGTAGCTTTTGTGACCCCAACATCTTGTGTGTCACATATGTGGATAACGGGGATAGTATGCAGGCGCGGATCACGATTTTCCGCGCGCAAGCTTGCCCGGGCGTCAGCCGTAATGCAGCCGGGGCTTTGGCTCGGTGCCGGTGAACTGCACCCCGATACGGTCGTTGCGACGCCAGCGGACCTCGCACCGATAGGCAATGCCGTCGAGCGGCACATAGAGAAGGAACCGATCTGGGACCCGGGCTTCGAGCGGTATCTTCAGTTCGGCGCCGCCGTCGTGCTGGTTGCGCAGCGTGCAACCGACTTCCGAATTCGAAATTCCGGTGATGATCGACCCACCCTTGAGCACGCGCGGACGATGCTCGCGCTGGGGGTCGTCGGACTCGTTTGGAATTGGATTTGCGGGATTCGCCATCGATCAAAAATACCAGAGCTGCCGAATCCTACCCTTGATTCCTTAGCAAAGCATTCATGTCGAAGCACGGCAACGCGTGTCTAAAGCGTGTCGCGCTTGAACGGATTCAAGCGACCCGCTTTAGGTCCTTGCTTTTATGCATGTCGTTCTCCCAAAACCGAGGTCACTTTTGGGCGACATGCATTAGCCTTTGCAAGCCAGTCCCGTTTTGCAAAGAGAGCGGTGTGGCCGCCCGTCAGGAGAAGCTGTGCGGGTCGGCGCAGAAATAGGCGATGATCTGGCAAAGGTCGGGTTCGTTGACCATGCGCACCGCTTCGCTCGCACGGACCCATTTGCGGGTGCGTGAGTGTTTTTCCTTCCAGCGGTCCGCGACTTTGTCGACATGCAGTGGAAACACCAGGACCTCGCACGGCACTTCTTCGCCGGAAGCCAGGACCTTGGCGTAGAAGTAACGGCCGGCTTCAAGATGAGAGACACGGCCGCGCAGCCCGGCCTCCTCGCCGGCTTCGCGCGCCGCGGCCTCGCAGAGCGGCTCCCTGGCCTCTGGCCAGCCCTTGGGCAATACCCAGCGGCCAGTATCGCGGCTGGTGATCAGCATGATTTCGACGCCGTCGCCCGTGTCGCGCCAGGGCAGGGCGGCAACCTGCAGGCGGCACGGCGCCGTGCCGAAGAGCCGTCGGACCCTTTCGGCCAGATGATTGTGTGTCGTTGGCCTCGTCAACATCGAAGAAGCTAGCCCCAGCCTCCGGAATCGTTTGCCGTCTCACGAATCTTACGGCTAATTGTCGGCAATAAAAGTAAAAAATTTCATTCGCCTGGCCGATTTCCGCCAATAGACGCCGATTTCGCAAAATATCCGGCCCTGCCGGACCTGTTTGCGAAAGCAAATCATGCCGGTGCAAGCTGCTGGTCTGTAACAGGCAGGTAGTTACGAATCAGCCGGCGTGGTCGTCGGCGATCGGCTTCTGGTAGGTGAAGCCCATGTCCCACGGGAAATAGATCCAGGTGTCCTGGCTGACTTCCGTGACGAAAGTATCGACCAGCGGCCGGCCTTTCGGCTTGGCATAGACGGTGGCGAAATGCGCCTTGGGCATCATCGCGCGGACGATGCCCGCCGTCTTGCCGGTGTCGGTCAGGTCGTCGATGATCAGCACGCCGGCGCCGTCTTCGGCGAGCAGGGCAGGGGTGATCTCCTTGAGGACCTGCAGCTGACCCTGGCTGGTATAGTCGTGATAGGAGGCGACGCAGACCGTCTCGATGACGCGGATGCCGAGTTCACGCGAGATGATCGCCGCGGGGACCAGCCCGCCTCGCGTGATGCAGACGATCGCTTTCCATTGTCCCTTGTTAGCGCCGGCAAGCCGCCAGGCGAGCGCCCGGGCGTCGCGATGGAACTGGTCCCAGGAGACCGGAAAGGCTTTTTCGGGAAGGGACATGTCGCGCACTCCACAGCACGCGGGGATCGCGCGCAGGAAAACAGGGGAATGCGCGCGGAATTAGCTGGAAAGCCCCCATCTTGGCAAGAGCAAGGGCCTTGGCAAAGGCAAGGCCCAGCGATCGCTGTGGACCTACCGCGACAGGAACGCTGCCACCGGCGCGGTGCGCAGCACGCTGCGCGTCACGCCGCCGAACAGAAGCTGACGCAGCCATGAGTGGCTGTAGGCGCCGAGCACCAGCAGATCGGCGCCGGTTTCCGCGATTCTGGTCTGGATGATGTCATCGACCGAATTGCCGCCCGACTGCTGCACCGAGACGCTGACGGTGGCGCCGTGGCGCGACAGCGCCGACGCGATTTCGGCGCCGGCGGCCTCCGGGCTGTCGTCGAGCGTTTCAGGAGGGTCGATAACCAATATGTCAGTCTTCTCGGCTTCGATGATGAAGGGCAGCGCGTCGAAGGCGGCCCGCGCCGCTTCCTTGCTGCCGTTCCAGGCGAGCAAGACGCGTTTGAAGGTGGTGATCAGCGGACCCTCGTGCGGCACCACCAGCACCGGCCGGCCGGCATCGTAGACCAGCGTGTCCACGTCCGCGCTGGAATCGCCGCCCGTTTCGCGCTGCGCCGCTATGATCAGGTCGGCGGCCCGCACGCTCGAAATCCCGGTCAGCGCGCTGTCACCCGAAAAGCTCTCCAGGCTTCGCCACTCGAAGGAAAGACCGGAATCCTCGATATGTCTGAGAAACAGCGCCTTTAATTTCTCGGCCCGTTCCCGGTTCATGTCTGCCGAAACCTGCAGGAATTCGGTGTCGGGAAAGCCTGTGGCAGAGGTGTAGGGCACGGGAAGCGTTTCGGCGTGGATGCCGACCAGATGGCTCTGGAACCGGGTGGCGAGCGGAATGGCGCAGTCGAGCACGCGCTCGGCGTCCCGCTCGTTCTGCAGAATGGCGACGATGGTTTTGAATCGCATGACAATCCCTCGATTTACGAGCTGGTGAACTCGTGCCGGGGAAACGTTGCAGCGTCGTGCTTTGTTCCGGTCTGGACCAGATCAGCCGGGATTGCTGGCGAAGCCGGCGACCATCGCCTCGACGTCGGCGCGGGCGGCGTCCAGCGCCTCCTGGTTGCGGGCACGCACGACCAGCTCGGTCCAGAACTTGCCGTCGCCATATTTCGGGTAGGAGCCGATGATCGTATCGGGATGCGCTTTCTGGATATCACCCAACGGCCCGCCGATGAGGCCTTCGCCGAACGGGCAGGGCACGGTTGCCGAAAGCATCTTCGTGCCGGCCTTCAGCGTCGGCACGACATTGTCGAGCATGGCCTGGAAAATCGATGGCACGCCGGCCATGACGTGGACGTTGCCGATGCGGAAGCCGGGCGCGACCGACACCGGATTGTCGATGAGATCGGCGCCGCGCGGCATCCGTGCCATGCGCTTGCGGGCCTGCGTATATTCGATGCCGCGCGCGGCATAGCTTGCTTCCAGCATCGCATAGGCCCGGGCATCGTATTCGCAAGGCACGCCAAAAGCCTTGGAGATGGAATCGGCCGTGATGTCGTCATGCGTCGGACCGATGCCGCCGGTGGTGAACACATAGGTGTAACGGCTGCGCACGGCATTCACCGCGGCGATGATCTCCTCTTCCTCGTCAGGGACGACACGCACTTCCTTCAGGTCGATGCCGATTGCCGTCATGATGTCGGCGAGATGGCTGATGTTCTTGTCCTTGGTTCGGCCGGACAGAATCTCATCGCCAATGACGAGCATGGCGGCGGTCACGATTTCAGGCATGGAAGGCTCCGGCAAGGCGTATGGCCTGGGAAGGCGAGTGGTCTGAGATAGCGCGGCGCGACGGTAGCCGCAATGTCATCTTCGCGCCGCCAAGGCGGCCGATGACGTCAAGGATCTAGGTTCGAACCGTTCGAGGGAATAGGGCACATGCAGCAATTCGTCGTCCCGGAGCGAACCGCCGCGTTCATCGAGCGCATCGCCGGCCGGGCTTTGCTGGTCAGGGCCTCACCTGGGCCTCACGACAATTTCAAGGAACCATTCGGCTGACTACCGGGTTTTATGAGTGTCGCACCAAAGCGGCTAAGATACGGAGTGATTCAATGGTTACAAAAATTCTCGCAGCATCTGTTCTGACGATCGGTCTCGCAACATCGGCGATGGCGCAGTCACTGGACGACAGGTATTCCAACAATCGCGACTGGTGGCTATTCGGCAACAACGACCAGACAACTGTCGATCCCTATACCACGGGAAGCATCAGTGACGGCTCCGGGTTGAACACCCAAGGCAATACCGGCGCGATAGGCCCATGTGCCCACAACACGCCAGGCCCGGACGCTAACGCTGGGCAAAACGTCAACGATCAGTATTGCGGCAAATAGCCAGAACGCGATTTCCGAAAAGCGGATACCGATTTTCTGGATGTTCAAGGGCTAGTCCGCAAGGCCAATCGCTGGCCGATGGCGCGTCCTCTCTCGGACGGCGCTGCGGTCGGCGCCTGCCGGACCGCTCAACATCAACCGCGATAGCGAATTAATCTGACACTTCTGTCTGCGGCCGGTCGCGGCCGTCGGCCAGTTCCTCGTGCCATTTGCCTTCGGCGTCCTCATACTGGATGCCGTCGGTCGCTCCTGCGATCTGCTGCTCGGCCGAGGCGATTTCGGCCGCACGCAATGCGTCCTGATGCGTAGGGAACGTCTCGGAAAAGGTCGCTCCGACCTTGTAGGCCCAGCCGCCGTCATGTTCGACGATCTTGTAAGTCAGCTTCGCCATGGAAAACCTCCGGTTGAAAGGTCCGTCTGCTCAATGCAGCCGGTCGTCGGGCAGTCTGTCGTCGGGCACCAGCACTTCCGATTCCTTGGCGGCTTCAATCAGCGCCCGGCGCGCATCTGCTGTCGAACGATAACCTTCCAGCACTTTGAGGCAAGTGTCGAGGGCATCACGATGGCGCGGGCCGCGATTGAGCGGCCACACCGTCATCAGGCATTCCGCGGCCTCCTGGGCGCTGCGGATGCGGCGATATTTGCCGACGTGGCCAAGTTCGACGACGACCGGCACTTCAAAAGGTTTGTTGTCCATCATGGCCGCAACGCAAAGCAGCCAATTTGGTTGCAACCATGGCCGTCAGCCTGCGCCCAAACGTCTCAGAGGCTGTTTGAAGGCTCTACACCTGCGGTCTGCGCCGCAACCGGCAAGAATGCCCTGAACAGGGTTCCTCCCAAGCCCAGCCACGCCCACTCCACGCCAACAGCTTGCGGACGGAATAGCAGCGAAGCACCGTCAGGCCGTCTGGAGGCAGGAGGGCGCGCGTGTCGGGAGCGCGGACCGTTCAGCCCGTCGCCTTCATCCAATGCTGCATCGTGGTCACCGAACGGGCAAGCTGCGGCGCCGGGTGAATCGTTTCGCTGAATGTGGCCGCCGCACGCCATCCCCAGCGCGGATCGGCCAGGAAGGCCCGCGCCAGCGCCACCATGTCGGCGCGGCCCTCGGTGAGGATCGCTTCGGCCTGCTTGGGGTCGTCGATCAGGCCGACGGCACGGGTCGGAATATCAGCACCCTTGCGCACCGCTTCCGCCAGATGCACCTGATAGCCGGGGCCGGTGGGCAATTTCTGCAACGGCGAATTGCCGCCGCTCGAGCAGCAGAGATAGGCAACGCCCTCATCCTTGAGCGCTTTGGCCACTTCGATCGCGTCCGCCACGTCGAAGCCGCCATCGACCCAATCCATCACCGACAGCCGCGCGCCGAGCATCAGCTTTGGCGTAGCCTTGCGCACCGCCTTGGCGATCTCGACGACAAGACGCATGCGGTTTTCCAGCGAGCCGCCCCAGCGGTCCGTGCGCTGGTTGGACAAGGGCGACAGGAACTGGAAGATCAGATAGCCATGCGCGGCATGCAGTTCGATGAAATCGAAGCCGGCGCGTTCGGCCCGTCTTGCGGCTTCGGCGAAGCGCTCGATCAGTTGCAGGATCTCCTCGTCCTCCAGTGCGTGCGGCACGTTCCAACCGGTGTCGTAGGGGATGGCCGAGGCGGAGACGGTCTGCCAGGGATCCTCATTTGGCTGCAGTGGCCCGCCGCCTTCCCACGGCTTGCGGTTCGAAGCCTTGCGGCCGGCATGGGCGAGTTGGGAGCCGAATTTCGTGCCGGGTGCGGCGACGCGTCGTGCGGCGTCCAGTGCGCGGCGGGCGGCGGCCTCATTGTCTTCGGAATAAAGGCCGAGGCAGCCATGGGTGATACGCCCGCGCCGCTCGACATCGGTCATCTCGACCGTGACCATGCCGGCGCCGGACATTGCGAGGTTCATCCAGTGATGGAGATGCCAGTCACTGGCCGAGCCGTCGTCGGCGGAATACTGGCACATCGGCGCGACGGCGATACGGTTGGGGAAAGTGAGGCCGTCGAGGGTGATCGACTGGAAAAGCGACGCTGTCATGAGAAACTCCGGGAGGGTTCGCAGCTATTTAGGCGACCGATGGCGCCTGCGCCAGACACGAGGCGGTGAAAGGGGTTCTGGACCAATCACTGACGGGATTGCCGAAATGCCGGTTCGCGGATACGCCTCGGCAATGCATGGCGCCAAAAGTGGCCCGGTTTGGGAGAGCGACATGCATAAAACAGGAGCATAAAGCGCGACGCGCTTTTGCATGGAGACCACGATGGAAGATCGTATTCGCGTCCGTTCGGAGGAAATCCTCTCCGACGACTGGGCCGTCCTGAAGAAGACCGTCCTCGACTACCGCCGGCGCGACGGGCAGTGGGAGACGCAAATCCGGCAGACCTATGATCGCGGCGATGGCGCGGTGATCCTGCCTTACGACCCCTTGCGTTCGACCGTGCTTCTGGTGCGCCAGTTCCGCTATCCCGCCTACGTCACCGGCCACCGCGAGCCGCTGATCGAGGCCTGTGCCGGCCTGTTGGACGAAAACGATCCCGAAACCTGCATCCGCAAGGAGGCGGAGGAAGAACTCGGCTACCGGCTGCAGAACGTCGAGCGGCTGTTTTCGCCCTATATGAGCCCCGGCAGCGTCACCGAACGTCTCTGGTTCTTCATCGCCCGTTATTCACCCGCCGACCGCATCTCGGCCGGCGGCGGCGCGCAAGAAGAGGGCGAGGACATCGAGGTTCTGGAAATGCCGCTCGACGAGGCGCTGGCCGGCATCGCCGATGGCCGGATCATCGACGCCAAGACCATTATCCTGATCCAGCATCTAAAGCTCAACCCGATCGCCGCCTGAACGGCGCCGGTCCTCCTTAGCCAAGGCTTCGGGAGGACACTCCTTCATCTATTCGGGTGGCCCGCCACCCGAAGCTCGAAGAGCGAAGGGTGGTGCGGATGAAGGGACTCGAACCCCCACGCCTTTCGGCACTGGAACCTAAATCCAGGGCGTCTACCAGTTCCGCCACATCCGCATGGACCGGCAATCCCATGTGGCCATCATTCTGTCAATGTCGGAGACAAGACGTAGAGGTCAGGGACAAGATGTGGTCAGGTCCAAATGCTGGTTATTCGCCGGGATGCGAAGACTGTTGAAAATTGGCCTCGCCTGTGACAAAAGGCGTGTCAAATGTGACGGGACGCGACGATCCGCTTCTGCAGAATGTGATAAGAAGTAGGAAAAACAAGAACTTATTCACATTTTGGAACGCAGTTTGGGAGAGTTTGAGCCGGGTTTTCGGTCAAGTCGCCAGGTTCCGTACCAAAAGCCATTCCCGGCAAGAATATACCGGCAGGCTGTGAACGGCAGAGGCCGTGGCAGTCTCATTGGTGAAAACAAAGGTTTTACGATGCAGGTCACCGAAACGCTCAACTCCGGTCTCAAGCGAGAGATCAAGATCACCGTGCCGGCCGGTGACATGGAAGCCAAGCTGATGGCGCGGCTTTCGGATGCCCGCAACAAGGTCCGCATCAACGGCTTCCGCCCAGGCAAGGTGCCGGTACAACACCTGCGCAAGGTCTACGGCAAGTCGTTCATGGCCGAAGTGGTCAACGAAATCCTCAACGATTCGACCCGTTCGATCATTACCGGGCGTGGTGAAAAGGCTGCCATGCAGCCCGAAGTCATCATGACCGAGGACGAGAAGGAAGCCGAGAAGATCCTGGCCGGCGGCGCCGACTTCGAATTCCGCCTCAACTACGAGATCATCCCGGCGATCGAGATCAAGGACTTTTCCGACATCAAGGTGACACGCCAGGTGTTCGACGTGCCTGATGCCGAGATCGACGAGCAGGTCCAGCGTGTTGCCGAATCGGCGCGCAGCTACGAGCCGAAGACCGGCAAGGCCGCCAATGGCGACCGCGTCACCATCGACTATGTCGGCAAGATCGACGGCGAAGCCTTCAATGGCGGCGCGGGCACCGATCAGCCTCTGGTGCTGGGTTCGAAGGAATTCATCCCCGGCTTCGAGGATCAGCTGGTCGGCGCCAAGGCCGGTGACGAAAAGCAGGTCACCGTGACTTTCCCGGAAAACTACCAGGCCGCGCATCTTGCCGGCAAGGAAGCGACCTTCGACGTCACCGTCAAGGAAGTGTCCCAGCCCGGCGCGCTGGAAATCAACGACGAGACCGCCAAGAACCTCGGCCTGGAGTCGCTGGAGCGCCTGCGCGACGTCGTACGCGGCCAGATCGAGAACCAGTTCGGCGCCATGACGCGCCAGAAGGTGAAGCGCCAGCTGCTCGACCAGCTCGACGCGGCTTATTCGTTCGAGGCGCCGTCGAAGCTCGTCGACGCCGAGTTCAACAACATCTGGGCGCAGGTCAATCGTGACCTGGAAGCAGCCGGACGCACCTTCGCCGACGAAGAGACGACGGAAGAAGAGGCGCGTGCCGAGTATCTGCGGCTTGCCGAGCGCCGCGTGCGTCTCGGCCTGGTGCTGGCTGAAATCGGCGAGAAGGCCGGCGTGACCGTATCGGACGAAGAGCTGCAGCGCGGCCTGTTCGAGCAGGTGCGCCGCTATCCGGGCAACCAGCAGCAGGAAGTCTTCGAGTTCTACCGCAACAACCCGGAAGCGTTGAACACGCTGCGGGCGCCGATGTTCGAGGAAAAAGTGGTCGACCATCTGCTCGGTCAGATTTCGGTCACCGACGTCAAGGTCAGCAAGGAAGAGCTGATGGCCGACGACGAAGAGGACGAGACCTCCGTCAAGGCGAAGCCGGCGAAGAAAGCCGCCGCCAAGAAGGCCGACGCCAAGAAGGCCGACGACGCGGAAGAGCCCAAGAAGAAGGCCGCGCCGAAGAAGAAGGCCGCCGAATAACACCAGCGCTCCGCTGAAACAGGAAGGCCGCCCTCGAGGCGGCCTTTTTCGTTGCCAAACTGCAACAGCCGCCATGCTTCGCGAGCGGCGGCCTGTGGCGACCAAGCTTTGATCATTATCTGCGCTTCTATTGCAAGCCGCTTGGTTGTTGGAGGGCGTGTTGAGACTGTTCGTCGAATTGGGACACGCTTCGGCAATCGCGCTGGTCCTTGTCTCGGTCTGCGGCATCGCCCAGGCCGGCACGGTGCCTGACAACTGGCGCTTCGGCACGAGTGAAGACGGCCTTGTCACGGCCTCGCTCTACGCAACCAACAAGCTGATCACCGGCGGCGGTGCCTTGAGCTACAGCCCGATCCTGACGATTGCCTGCCGGGCAAACGGCGAGCCGCATTGGACTGAATGGCTGCAATTGAACGACGCTGTTTCGGCCAGCCGCAAGATCACCATGTCGATCACGGTCGATCAGGAGAGCAAGTTCGATGAAAGCTGGGCGGTCGGGCCGCGCGGCCGGATGCTGGTGCGCGATGGCGCCGATGGCATCAGGCGCCTTGTCGCCGCGAACCGGCTCCAGCTTTCGTGGCGGTTCGGGCTGCTGGCGGGGCGCGGCGAGGCCGATTTCGACCTCGCCGGGTTCGGCGAAGCGGTCAACCAGGTAGCCGGCAGCTGCAACACGGATGTACCTTGAGCCACTGTAGGCCACCTCAACCTTGTACGGTCGACCTCTTCTACCCGCCGGCCAGACTCTGTGGTATATAGGTGCCGTAATTCCATTTGGGGGGAGAAGCGGATAATCTGTTCCGCCGTGCAAGGCCTATTGCTGGTGTGATCGGCACGCGCGGATCGTCTCGGGCACATTTGACGATCAGGGAGGAAAGTCATGCGCTTAGTCGCGTTTTTCGCCGTCATCTCTGTTGCAACCTTCGTCGCCGGTCCATCGCAGGCTCAGGATGCTGCTGCTGGCGAGAAGGTCTTCGCCAAATGCAAGGCCTGCCACATCGTGGAGGAGGACAAGAACAAGATCGGTCCATCGCTGCACGGCGTCATCGGCCGCACCGCGGGGACGCATCCAGATTTCAAATATTCCGATGCCATGATTGCGGCCGGCAAATCCGGCCTCAAATGGGATGAATCAACACTGACGACCTATCTTCACGATCCCAAGGCCATGGTAAAAGGGTCCAAGATGGCGTTTGCCGGCCTCAAGAACGATGCGGACGTGGCCAACGTCATTGCCTATCTGAAAACGTTCTCCAAGTGACCTGACACCTCCGTCCTGCGTTTAACCTCTTGTTTTACTGTGATCTTATCCGAACTAGGGCAGCGTAAGCAAAGACCGGTTTTCAGTTTTCGCTCGCGCCTTTAGTTCGGATCATGGCCCAGGTGCTTCCATCAGAGATGTCGACTAGGGAAAACCGCCTCAAGGATACCGACATCCGCCTCTCGGAAGCGACTGCGGGTGATTTCTTCGCGCTTTTAAAGCCGCGGGTCATGGCGCTTGCTGTATTCACTGCGTTCGTTGGCCTGATGGCGGCGCCCGGTGCGATGAATCCGGTCATCGCCGTGATTGCAATCGGTGCGATTGCGATCGGAGCAGGAGCGGCCGGGGCTCTCAACATGTGGTACGACGCCGACATCGACGCGCTGATGTCGCGCACATCAAAGCGGCCGGTTCCGTCAGGCCGCGTCACGCCGGGTGAAGCCCTCGGCTTCGGCCTGGTGCTTTCCGCACTTTCGGTCATCACGCTCGGCGTGCTGGTGGGCTGGCTTGCCGCATCGCTGCTGGCCTTCACCATCTTCTTCTACATTGTCATCTATACGATGTGGCTGAAGCGCTCGACGCCGCAGAACATCGTCATCGGCGGCGCGGCGGGTGCCCTTCCTCCTGTCATCGGCTGGGCGGCCGCCACTGGCGCGATCGGCGTTGAAAGCTTCATCCTGTTTCTGATCATCTTTCTGTGGACGCCGCCGCATTTCTGGGCACTCGCGCTGTTCAAGGTCGGCGACTACGCCGCTGCGGGTATCCCGATGATGCCGAACGTGGTTGGCTTGGCCTCGACCAGAAAACAGATGTTCGCCTATTCGCTGCTCCTGGCGCCAATCGGCGTGCTGCCCTGGGCGTTCGGATTCGCGAGTGGGTTCTATGGAATTGTTTCGACTGCATTGGGCGCGGGTTTCATCTGGCACGCCTGGAAGGTCCTGATCGCTCCCGAAGAGGAGATGAAGCCTGCAAAGGCGCTGTTTGCCTTCTCGATTTTCTATCTTTTCGCGATCTTTGCCATACTGCTTGCCGATACGATCGCGATGCGAGCGTCCACGTCAACTGGAGTTGACGGCAAGACCGCTGTTAACGGAATACTGGTCGGATGAGGCAGCCAGTCTGTACTGCCGAATTGAAGGCGTTGCGGACCAGAATCGGCTCGAACATCACGAAGGAATCGCACAGAATCCCAGGATCAGCAGGGCGACCACGCCGACGCCGAGTATGAGAAGCGTCCTTCCATCCATGACCTTCACCTTTGAACCCGAGAATATCGAAAAAAGACCACCAGAGCTAGCCGAACCGCCGGGACCCTTCTGACAAAGGGCGACAAGTCTCTGGCAAGAGAGTATGTTGATTGCGGTGCAGGTCGCGGTTTTGCGTGGCCACGCAAACGGCAGCACCGCGAAGCCGCGACCTTACCGGACCTGGTCTGGAGGAATGGTCATGGCTAGCTTTCATGTGATAGCAGGCGCCAGCGAGACGCTGGAACATACCAAAATTCGAAAAATCGGTGTTTCCGACCTTTTCGACGCGCTCAGGCGGGGCGTCGACGATTTCATGGTCAAACCGTCACATATCGTTTTTCTCTGTCTGATCTATCCGCTCGTGGGTGTCGTGCTCGCCGCCTGGACTTCGGGCGCCAATGCGTTGCCGTTGCTGTTTCCGCTGGTCTCCGGTTTCGCCTTGATTGGCCCATTCGCGGCGATAGGCCTCTATGAAATCAGCCGCAGACGGGAAGCCGGCGTGGACTCCTCCTGGAGGCATGCTTTCGAGGTCAGGAATTCTCCGGCGCTGCCGGCCATTGCCGCGGTCGGCATCATGCTGTTTGCAATCTTCATCACCTGGCTTTTGACCGCGCAGATGTTCTACCAATACCTTTTCGGCCCGGCTCCGCCTGAATCGATATCCGGCTTCATCAATGAAATATTTGCCACCGGACGTGGCTGGACGCTGATTATCCTGGGGCACGCCATAGGCTTGGTCTTCGCTGTGGTGGTGTTGTGCACAACGGTCGTCGCCTTCCCATTGTTGCTCGACCGGGACGTCGGCGCCTACGAAGCCATCCACACCTCGGTGCGTGTGGTGCTGGCGAACCCGATCACCATGGCCGTGTGGGGCCTGATCGTCGCCGTCGCCCTGATTATCGGCTCGCTGCCGGTGTTCGTCGGGCTGGCTGTCGTGTTGCCGATCCTCGGTCACGCCACCTGGCATGTCTACCGCAAGGTCGTGGAGCCGCCCGCAAGGCCGGCGGTTTGAGCGAAGTCTCCTCGCCGCACAGGCGAGGGGGCGGTTCTGATCGAAACTGTCAGTAAGCCGGGTGACTGAAGCGAGCCTGGTGTGCGCCCATGATCAGGTTACGGAAATCCGCGCCACTGACATGCACCAGCGTTCTATGGTCGCCGCCTTCGAAGTAGACGTCGGCGGCATCGGCGAGGCTTTCTTTGACAATCACCGGTACATCATAGGCAGCGCCGATCGGCGGAATGGCGCCGGTGTCGCAATCATCGAAGAGCGAAACCACCTCGTCTTCGGAGGCGAGTCCGAGACGCTTGTCCATGACATCTTGCAACCTGCCAAGTTCGATCCTGTGGGTGCTCGGAACCACGGCCAGCGTATAGCCAAGCTCGTGGTGAACGACCACGGATTTCGCCAGGATGCTGCCGGGCACATGCGCGGCTATTGCCGACTGCCGGCTTGTTGAAGTGCGATGATGGGCGACGGTGTCGTAGGAAATTCCCTTGCCGTCGATGAAAGCCCTTAATCTGTTTGCGATCGTCATCTTGGCCTCCCTTGCCAGACTTCGCGACGCGCGTAGAACGAGAGAAGTCATTCTGCCGATGTCGCTTCCGATATCTGGAAAATGGACCAGCCGCCCGTTGTTTCAAGGCAACCGAACGGCAAGCAGCATCGTCGCACAACTGAAGTCGGGGCAGCTGGATCTCACCCAGCTCTTGATTCAGGGCCCGTCTCCGAAAAACACCAACCGGGTGAAAAGCGTGTAATCCGCTTCGAAGACCATCATGGCCACGAACACAAGCACCAGTATCGGCGGCAGGATGATCGCATAGGTCAGCGCCAGCCGCTCCCAAGCCATGTGCATGAAGAAGGCGACGATCAGGCCCGCCTTGAGCATCATGAAGATCAGGATCAGCGACCATCTGAGATAGCCGTGGAGGCCGAAATAATCGACCATGTAGGAACAGGCGCTTAGGATGAACAGCCATGCCCAGACCACCAGATAGAGTTTGATCGGGTGTTCCTGATGGACCTCGGCATGGGGGGCAGCCGTCCGAGCTTCATGGGCGTGACCAGCGCCAAGTCCGTGTTGTCCGAGGCCGTTTGCGGTTGCTTCAGCCATATCTGCCTCTCACCAAAGATAGAAGAAAGCGAAAATGAACACCCAGACCAGGTCGACGAAGTGCCAGTAGAGCCCCATGATCTCGACGCTCTCGTAGTGACCCCTGCGGCTGGTGAAGAAGCCGCGCCGTCCGGTGTCGTAGTCTCCGCGCCAGACCTTGCGCGCCACGATGAGCAGGAAGATTACCCCGATCGTCACATGGGTGCCGTGGAAACCGGTGATCATGAAGAAAGACGAACCGAATTGTGCGGCGCCCCAGGGGTTGCCCCAGGGCCGCACCCCCTCAGTGATCAGCTTGGTCCATTCGAAGGCTTGCATGCCGACAAAGGTCGCGCCGAGTGCCGCGGTCAGAAGCATCAGAATTGCCGTCTTCCGGCGGTCGCGGCGATAGCCGAAATTGACCGCCATGGCCATCGTGCCGCTGCTCGAGATCAGCACGAAGGTCATGATGGCGATCAGGATTAGCGGAACATTCGAGCCGCCTATGTGCAGCGCAAAGACCTCGCTCGGGTTGGGCCACGGCACGCGCGTCGAAATACGCGCGGTCATGTAGGAGAGCAGGAAACAGCCGAAGATGAAGGTGTCGCTGAGCAGGAAGATCCACATCATGGCCTTCCCCCAGGACACGTTCTTGAACGCCCGCTGATCCGAGGACCAGTCGGCGGCAATGCCTTGCCAACCCGCTGGCCGGGGCGTCGTTTGGCTGATATGCGTCATTGTCGTCTCGGACATCCGCTTGATCCCTTAGGTCAGCAATTGTCGGCAAATGTCTATGAACGTAGCGCCCCAGCCGGCAAGCAGGGCGAATATGGCGAGCCAGACGAAAAGCAGGAAATGCCAGTACATGGCGCACAGCTCGACGCCGAGGCGAAGCCGTTCCGGCCGCGCTTCATTCCAGGCGCCGGCAGTCGTTCTGCCGAGACTGACCAGCCCGCCGAGTATGTGCAGGCCATGCATGCCGGTGATTAGGTAGAAGAAGCTGTTGGCCGGATTGGAGCTCAGCAGATAGCCGTCTTCGGCCAACTGCCGCCATGCCACCAACTGCCCGACCAGGAAGGCAAGCGCCGTGAGCCCGGCTGTGGCGAGGCCGAGTCTGACCATATCGCTCTGCCGCTTGCGCGCGGCGGCCGAGGCGCATTGCAGCGCGACGCTGCTGAGCACCAGCACGCCGGTGTTGAGCCAGAGCAGGCGCGGCAGCGGCAGCGGCTGCCAGTCCGACAGCGCCATGCGCATGAAGTAGGCGCTGGTGAACAGCGCGAACAGGCAGCCTACAACGGCGAGGAAGACACCGAGGCCGATCTTAGCCGTCGGCAGCGCCGAGCGGTCGAGGGCGACAAAATCCTCGGCCATGCCTTGCTCGAGCCATGGCTTCGACATCAGCCGCTGATGGGAAAGCCACCATCCGACAAAGGCGACGACCACCAGCAGGAAGACCAGGATGACGCTCATGCCGGCTCCTTGTAGGTGCCGAAGGAGCCTGGCACGTTCTGCGGAATGAAATCCTCCTTGGCGCCCGGCACGCTGTAGTCATAGGCCCAGCGATAGACGATCGGCAGATCCTTGCCGAAATTGCCGTGGGCCGGCGGGGTTTCGGACGTCTGCCATTCGAGCGTCGTGGCGCGCCAGGGATTGCCGCCGGCCTCACGGCCGTGACGGATGCTCCAGATCAGGTTGAACAGGAACACGATCTGGGCAAAGCCGACGATGAACGCCATGATGCTGATGAAGGAGTTCAGGTGGTGGGCCGATTCCGTCATGATCGTCATGTCGGTCAGTTCGGCATAGCGCCGTGGCAGGCCCACCAGGCCAAGATAGTGCATGGGGAAGAAGATCAGATAGGCGCCTAGGAACGTGACCCAGAAGTGGAACTGGCCGAGCGTCTCATTCAGCATCCGACCGGTTACCTTGGGGTACCAGTGGTAGATTGCGCCGAAAATCACGAGGATTGGAGCGACGCCCATGACCATATGGAAATGCGCAACCACGAACATCGTGTCCGACAATGGAACGTCGACGACGACGTTGCCAAGAAACAGGCCGGTCAAGCCGCCGTTGACGAAGGTGACGATGAAGGCCAGGGCAAAGAGCATCGGTATGGTGAGATGGATGTCGCCGCGCCACAGCGTCAGCACCCAATTGTAGACCTTGATGGCGGTCGGCACGGCGATGATCAATGTCGTGGTGGCGAAGAAGAAGCCGAAATAGGGGTGCATGCCGCTGACATACATGTGGTGAGCCCAGACCACGAAGCTCAGCGCGCCGATGCCGACGATCGCCCAGACCATCATCCGGTAGCCGAAGATGTTCTTGCGCGCATGGGTGCTGATCAGGTCGGAGACGATGCCGAAGGCCGGCAGTGCCACGATGTAGACCTCGGGGTGACCGAAGAACCAGAACAGATGCTGGAACAGGATCGGGCTGCCGCCGCCATGCTGCAGTTGTTCGCCCATCTCGACGATCGCCGGCATGAAGAAGGAGGTGCCGAGCGCACGGTCAAACAACATCATCACGCAGGCGACGAACAGCGCCGGGAAGGCGAGCAGCGCCATGACGGTAGCGGTGAAGATGCCCCAGACCGTCAATGGCAGGCGCATCAGCGTCATGCCCCGCGTGCGGGCCTGCAGCACCGTCACGACATAGTTCAGGCCGCCCATGGTGAAGCCGATGATGAACAGGATCAGTGAGACAAGCATCAGGATGATACCCCAGTCCTGGCCGCCTGGCGTACCGGTCATGATGGCTTGCGGCGGATAAAGCGTCCAGCCGGCACCCGTCGGTCCGCCGGGCGCAAAGAAGCTCGACACCAGAACCACCACGGCAAGCAGATAGATCCAGTAGCTCAGCATGTTAACATAGGGGAAAACCATGTCGCGAGCTCCGACCATCAGCGGGATCAGGTAGTTGCCGAAGCCGCCCAGGAAGAGCGCCGTGAGCAGGTAGACCACCATGATCATCCCGTGCATGGTGATGAACTGGTAATAGGCTTCCGGGGTGATGAAGTCGAACGTGCCGGGGAAACCGAGCTGCAGCCGCATCAGCCAGGACAGCACCAGCGCCACCATGCCGATTGCCGTCGCCGTCGCCGAATACTGGATGGCGATGACCTTGGCGTCCTGCGAGAAGATATACTTCGTCCACCAGCTGTGCGGATGGTAGAGTTCCATTTCCGGGACTTCGGCGGCCGGGACCGCATCTGCAGGCGTGATATCGACCATAGGAGGAGTTCCTCCGTGCCCTTTTCAGCGGGACCCGACAGTTTCGAGTTTTGCCGCAACTTTTAAAGCTGATGCCGTTGCCTTGCCCGGCGCCTGTTGCGCCGAGCCCGTCTGCTGGGGCGCCGACAATTGCGCGAATGTCTGCTGCTGGTCGAGCCAGGCCACATAGTCCTGCTCGGTGTCGACTATGACGATGCCATTCATCAGAGGGTGGCCTTGGCCGCAAAGCTCGGCGCACAGCACCTGGAAGGTTCCTGTCTTGGTCGGCGTGAACCAGAAATAGGTGACCGAGCCCGGGATCATGTCCATCTTGGCGCGGAACTCCGGCACGTAGAAATCATGCAGCACGTCGATCGAGCGGAGCAGCATCTTGACCGGCTTGCCGACCGGCAAATGCAAATCAGCCGCTTCGACCACGACATCGTCCTGACCGTTGGGATCGCCGGCGATCACGCCCAGCGGATTGTCCGCGGTGACCTCGCGGGTGTCGGATCTGCCAAGCTTGCCGTCCTTGCCAGGCAGACGAAAACTCCACTGCCACTGCTGGCCGACGACTTCGACCACGGTTGCGTCGCTGGGAACGTTGACGAACTGGCTCCAGACGAACAGGCCGGGAACCAGCAACGCCGTAACCCCGACCGCGGTGACGATCGTCAGCCACGATTCGAGGCGCTTGTTCTCCGGTTCGTAGGCAGCCCGATTCCCTTCCCGATGACGGAAGCGGAAGACGCAATAGGCCATGAACAGAACCACGGCGGCGAAGACGACACCGGTGATCCAGAAGGTGATGCTGATGGTGTTGTCGATATAGCCCCAGTTCGAGGCAATAGGCGTCCACCACCATGGACTCAGCAGGTGAAACAGCACCGAGCCCACAACGATCAAAACGAGTACAAGCGCTACGGCCATGTCCCGTCCTCCCGGCATTCAAAGGGCGATCGAAGCTGTCCCGGCGAATGCCAAGTTCATCATAGCTCTTTTTGCGATCGAAATTCCAGAGCCGACTATCTTGACGGGAAAAATACCGCCTTTTTGCTACAGCGACCTTCGAGAAGGGCCGTTCCTAGATCAGCAGCAGGCCCTTCATGCTGGCATATCCCTTCCGCCCGATGATGATATGGTCGTGCACGCCAATACCCAGCCGCTTGCCCGCCTCGATGATCTCCTTCGTCATTTCGATATCGGCTCGTGAGGGTGTGGGGTCGCCCGACGGGTGATTGTGGACCAGGATGATGGCGGTGGCCGAGAGTTCGAGGGCGCGCCTGACCACCTCGCGCGGGTAGACGGGCGTATGGTCGACGGTGCCTGTCTGCTGAACCTCGTCGGCGATCAGCGCGTTCTTCTTGTCGAGGAACAGGATGCGGAACTGCTCGCGCGCCTCGAAGGCCATGACCGACCGGCAATAGGCAAGAAGCTGTGTCCAGGACGAGAGGACTTCGCGACCCTGCACCTCTCCGCGCGCCATGCGCTGCGCGGTTGCCGCGACGATCTTGAGATCGAGCGCCACCGCAGGGCCAACGCCCTTGACCTCCTGCAAGAGGCCAACCGGCGCCCCGAGCACTTCGGCCAGCGTGCCGAAGCGCGCCAGCAGCGCCTTGGCCGCCGGTTTGGTGTCGGCACGAGGGATCAGGCGAAAGAGCAGAAGTTCCAGAAGTTCGTAATCGGGCAGGGCGTCCGGACCCGCCAGGGCAAAACGCTCGCGCAGTCGGTCGCGGTGACCGAGGTAATGCGGCTTTTCGTCGAGCGTCGCCTTGGCTTTCGCCGCAGGCCGCATCGGCGCTTCGGAGAAGAAACTCCGCTCGTCGTCGTCGTTTGTGTTCCCCATACACCGCCCACATTGCTCCAGCGCAGACATTAGAACTGTTCTGGCCGGGATTGAAACAGTCTTGTTCCCCGATCGCGAGACGTCCCACGGCAGATCGTCGCTATGGCTTTCTCATACGGCAAGATGAAACCACGATTGCGCAACAAAACTTAACATCACTTAACGCATGCGGCCACTTTCACCTGACATGTTGGCGCCATCGGAGGCTCGTTGCCTCGCTATACTGGAGCGCGCATGTTCGCCAAAATTGACTCTGGACTGTTGGCCGGCCGGGCATCTCTCGCGGCCATGGCAATCCTGCTTTCGATGCATTCGGAGGGCGCGCTGGCGGCAGACGCCATTGCGGTGAATTCCGATGATTTTACCCTGCCGCCCGAGCCTTCCCGTTTCGGGCGTTTCGAACAGAAGCTGGCCGACTGGCATGTCGTGCTTGGCGGCGGCGCCATCATCGTCCCCAAATATGAAGGCAGCAATGAGTTCAAGATCATGCCGGTGCCTTTCGTCACGGCGACATTCCTCGATACGGTGACGATCGACCCGACAGGTGCCAACATCGCCGTCTATGAACAAGGACCGTTCGCGTTCAGCGCTCGGCTTGGCTACGAGATGGGCCGCAAGGAAGACGACTCCGACCATCTGCGCGGCTTGGGGGACGTCGACATGGGCGCGACGGTCGGCGTGAAGGCAGCGGCGAAGTTCGGTCCGGCCGAGATATTCGCGCAACTCGACAAGACCATCGGCGGCAGCGATGGCCTGGAGGGCAGGGTGGGGATCGAGGTGACCCGGCCTCTGTCTCAATCGTTGATGATCGGCGCCAGCGCGTCCGCTGTCTTTGCCGACGAAAATTACATGCAGGCCTATTTTGGTGTCACGCCCGAACAATCGGCTCGCTCGGGGCTGGCGCGCTATGATGCCGGCGCCGGTTTGAAGCGCGCCGATTTTTCGATTTCCGCCACATATATGCTCGACGAGAGCTGGATGGTGCGCGGCGAAGCGGGGGTCGGTGTTCTCTTGGGTGATGCTGCCGACAGCCCTGTTGTCCTCGAAAAGATCCAGCCTTCAGGGATGCTTCTCGTCGGATATCGGTTCTGACGCCTACCCAGGCACCAAATGCAGGCTAGACAAACTCCGGAATGGCACAGCAACGGCACCAAAGCGATTTGAGCGCCGAATCCAGGTCGGCCAGGCAAGGTTCGCGCATCCTCATTGTCGAAGACGATCTTGAGATCGCGCGCATGCTGGGCGAGACGCTCACCGACAACGGCATGATCGTGGAAATTGCCGAGAGCGGCGTCCAGATGAACGCCGCGCTTCGCAACCAGAAATTCGATCTCATCGTGCTCGATGTCATGCTGCCGGGCGAAAATGGTCTCAACATCTGCCGCCGTCTTCGTGCCGGAACCAACATTCCGATCCTGATGCTGACCGCGCTCGGCGAGGAAATCGACCGCATCTTCGGGCTGGAAATCGGCGCCGACGATTATGTGACGAAACCGTTCAGCGCGCGCGAACTGACGGCCAGGATACGGGCGCTGCTGCGCCGTACAGCCTATGCTCCAGACGAGCGGGACTGGTCGAAGGTGCTCCGTTTCAACGGCTGGCGCCTCGATCCAATACGCCGGCAATTGCATGACCCCAACAATGCGCGGGTTACGACCACGACGCATGAATTCGACCTGTTGCTTGCCTTTTGTCGCAATGCGGGCCGGGTTCTCTCTCGCGAGGAACTTCTGGGCGTAACCCATGCCGGGCTCGCGGGGCCGATCGAGCGTAGCGTCGATGTCCATATCAGTCGAATCCGCAGGAAGATCGAAAAGGATGCGCGCGATCCGGTGCTTTTGAGGACCGTTCGGTTGGGTGGCTATATCTTCACCGCGACGGTGGAGGAAGCATGAGTGATATCCTCCGCCGTTTCCTGCCGCAGTCCGTGCGTGGGCAGTTTGTGGCGATCATTTTCATCGCGGTGATCGTGATCATGTTCGTCGGTTCGGTCGTTGAGAGTTTCATAGAGAACGTCGACCTTCCCGCAGCGGAAGATAACGCAAGGCGTGCAGGCGTTGTTGCTGCCTTGTTGCTAGAAACGCCGGCGGAGGCGCGTGGCGCAATTCTGGCGACAGCAAAGCGGGCCGGCTTTGATTTCGAGATATTGCCCAAGGACCAGATAGCCGGCATTCCCCAGTCCTATCTGCAATGGCGAAGTGTCGAATGGCTTTTGCGTATCGACAGGGGGACGGTTGATGGACGCTGGCTAAGGATCGGCGGCCGATACGCGTTTGTCATCGACTTGGACCAGCAGGACGTCCTGGCCCATTTCGGCATGCCCGATTCCTGGCTGACATCGGGCCTCGTCCGTGCCTCGTTCTACAGGTTCATGGCTTTCGTCGCCTTGCCCGTGCTGATCTGGCTGTTTGCGGTTTGGGCCGTGACGGATCCATTGAAGCGCATCTCGGCAGCAGTCGGTTCGGCCGAGATCGAGAATGGCGAACAGCTCTTCGTCGAACACGGCTCCATTGAAATGGTGGGCTTGGCGCGCGCCCTGAACAGGATGAGGACGCGCATCCGCACGATGATCGAAAACCGCACACGCATGTTGCGCAGCGTCAGTCATGATCTGCGCACGCCGTTGACGCGGCTGCGGCTTCGCGCCGAGCGTATGGATGATGGCCCCATCCGAACCGCAATCCTGTCCGATGTCCAGCACATCGAAATCTTGATCGACGAGACCCTGACCTATTTGCGCAACGATGTTTCGACGGAGAAGCTGCAGCTCGCCGACATTGCCAGCGTTCTGCAAACCGCCTGCGCCGAATTCTCAGATGTCGGATTTCCTGTCTCATATTCCGGGCCGGACCGGCTCCTGGGCTGGTGCAAGCCCAATGCATTGGCGCGTGCGATCGCCAATCTCTGCGACAACGGGGTTAAATTCGCTGGCAACGTCACGGTCGCCTTGACGGCGACCGGCACGGCGGCGCGCATCACGGTAGGGGACGGCGGGCCGGGTATTCCGATGACGGCACGCGCCCGTGTTTTCGAACCATTCTTCAAGGAAGATGCGTCGCGCGGCATTGCATCGAAGCATGGCTTCGGTCTGGGCCTCTCGATCGTTGCCGACATCGTCCAGGGCCACGGCGGCAGGATCGAATTGCAGGACAACCAGCCCAGCGGACTGGTCGTCACCATCGACCTGCCGAATGCCGCTGGCGTGCAGTCGGCATAGACGGCCTCCTGCCGGGCAGACGCGCTCTAAGCCGGCAGGCCGGGGCGATCGAGCTTTTTGGGCGACAGCGTGAAAATCTCGCACCCTGTGTCGGTCACGCCGATCGTGTGCTCGTACTGCGCCGACAGCGAGCGGTCGCGCGTCACCGCAGTCCAGCCGTCCGACAGAACCTTCACATGCGGCCTGCCCAGATTGATCATCGGCTCGATGGTGAAGATCATGCCTGGCCGCATCTCGACGCCTTCATTGGCGCTGCCGTAATGCAGGATGTTCGGCGCGTCATGGAACAACTGGCCGACGCCGTGGCCGCAGAAGTCGCGCACCACCGAGCAGCGCTCGCCTTCGGCAAAGGTCTGGATGGCGGCGCCGATGGCACCGGTGCGGGCGCCCGGCCTGACCGCTGCAATGCCGCGCATCAGGCATTCATGCGTGACTTCGAGCAGCCGCTCGGCGGCGCGCTTGATCGTGCCGACCGGATACATGCGCGAAGAATCGCCGTGCCAGCCGTCGAGGATGTAGGTGACGTCGATGTTGACGATGTCGCCATCCTTGAGCGGCTTGTTGTCGGGAATGCCATGGCAGACGACATGGTTGATCGAGGTGCAGGACGATTTCGTGTAGCCGCGATAGTTGAGCGTCGCCGGCAGCGCGCCGTGGTCCATGCCGAATTCGAAGACGAAGCGGTCTATTGCTTCGGTGGTGACGCCGGGCTGGACCATCGGCACCAACTCGTCGAGGCAGCGTGCCGTGAGATCGCATGCCTTGCGCATGCCGGCAAAGCCGTCCTCGCCATAGAGGCGGATCTGGCCGGTATTTCTGAGCGGGGCCGTGGCAGCGTCGAGATAGGTGACCATTTTGTCCGTGTAGCGGGTAGGGCTCTGCAGGAGAGCCAGCGTGGAAATTTCCCCAGATTTGGCACTTGAGGGCAAAAGGTTCAAGGAAGAACTGTCTGATGCGGCCGCGCGCTTCCGGATATTTGCCTCGCATGGGCGATGTCTTGCCGGTTTTGCCCGGTTTGCTTCCCTTTCTGGCCATGGTGCGTTAGGGCGGGTGATGTTTTCGAGATCGCGTCCCTTCGCGGCGGCCAGGCAAACCGGATGGCCTGAAGCGCCGCTGACGGCAGCGTGCTCATGCCTGATGGGCATGGTGCTGCTGGCGATGCTGTGCTTCGGCCTGCCGGTGGCGTCAGGCATTGCGGGCTCTGCGCCAAGCGGTGCCAGTGTCGGTGTCGAGCGGTCGGGCGAGGTGGCGGCGCTGCTGCGTGTCACCGGCAAGGCGCAAGCGCTGGAGGTTCGTGCCGGCCGTCCGGTCCTGGTCAAGTTCGCCGGCGGCCATCCCGCGCTTGCGGTCCCCGACGCTGTTTTTCTTTGGGCCGAACGGACATCGCAAAGAGCGATGGTTTCGGGATATGGGGCCGCCTCGGTTCCCGGAGCGAGCACCAACCAGCCGCGCGCACCCCCGGCCATCACGGCCTGAGCGGCCCAGGGCCGTACCCCCACCTCATCGCTATTCCTGTTCGCGTCGTGATCGTGCGGCGGCTGTCGGCCGCGCAGCGGTCGCGCGGCGCGTCATTTCCGAATTATTTCAATGCAACAACGCATCAAGACTTTCAAAACCCTGTCGCGCGCGGCCTCGGCTGCCACGTTCCTCTGCGTCCAGGCGCTCATCTGCATCGGAACCGTCTATTGGGCGGTTGCCGAGACGCTCGGCCTGTCGGCGATGGCGGCCCTTGTTCTCGGCGGCATCTTCGCCGTGCCGACGGTATTTGTACTGATCACCGCCTGTCGCATGGCCTTCGACGCGGAGGCGGATCCGGCGAACCAGTGAGCGTATGTCGCCCAAGACATATCTCGGGAGCGCGATCTATTCTGGGCGGCGTGGCGGTTCAGCGACCCAAGTGACGACACATTTCTGGGTCAAAGCCGATCAAAGCAACTTTTGACGACGAACGGCGTTGCTGCGGTGACGCCGGTTCGGGAGACAGGAAATGGACAGACTGCAATTCGAGGTGCCGGTGCGCATAGCGCCTGGACCCGGTCTGCCGGTCGAGGAGATCTATGGCGTCGAACAGGCGCTCGATTTTCTCCAGGACTGGCCTGCGCGCCGTCAGGGCCCGATCTATCAGAAAGCGTTCAACGCCTGCTTTGGCGCCACGGTGGACGTGGTCAAGACCGAGGACGCCTGCCGGGCGTTCATGGCGTTTTGCCGGGCGAGCGGACTAATGGCAAGAGACATGATGACGCCGCGCAAGCGCGGCGGTGAGGCGAGGGCGCTCCAGGCCTGAGGGCCGACGCCGTTTCGCTTGCCCCGATTCCTACGTCAACAATCGCGTTGAACGCACACGGCGATGGCGCGTGCGTAGGGCTGCGCCCTTTTCGTCCCCGACGACCGCCCCACGTTGCACCCACCTCAGCGCCGTTAAGCTTCCGTTTCCACCTTCCCGGCTACGCCATTGCTTGTTGGCAATGGTTGATTCGTTGCGTCAGTCTCATGGTTTGGAAGATGTCCCCAGAAAAAGTCCGTGCGTTCCCGATCGACCGTCAGGTATTCTTGGTCAGGGAGGTTGCTGCCAAGCTCGGCAACCTGCATGGCGAGACCGCCACCTCGTTCTGGAGAGCCAAGGCGTCGGAGTTGCTCGATCTCGTCGTCGGGTCCGGCAGGGACAGAACAGCAGCCAGCGATGAAGTGCGCAGGTTTTTCCTGGCCGTGCAGCGAGAGATGTTGGCTGATACGGTCGCGGAGTCGATGCCAATTCTTTCCGCTTGAAGCAAATCCTGAACCTCCATCCTCCATACATGCATCAGTAATTTGTAAATACGTTTACTCCGGTGTGTTTTTCGAAGACCCGGTCGTTGTTCGCGCGGTCTCGGTTGCGAATCCGGCAATTTCCCGCCGGCCTTGAGGGGCGGCCCACTCTGAGACATCGATGTGCTTGCGCGTTGATCAGCCAGCGAAACACTTCTTTTTTGAAGCCAATGGACCACTGCTCAAAAATGCAACGAACTTTTTAGCCATTCGTTCATTTATGCGTGCTTTCTAATTTAAACCATGGCCTTGAGTAGCTTCACCCGTGTTCGGCTTGTAATGGACGCCATGCGCCGGAGCACGGCCGCAAACGTCGCTACCATTTTTGCTCTGACCTTGCCGGTCGTTGTCGGCGCTGCGGGCTTCGGCGTCGAGACCTCCTATTGGTACTACAACAGCCTGAGGTTACAGGCGACGGCCGATGCAGCCGCCTATGCCGGTGCGCTCGAACAGATCTCGGGTTCCGACAAGCCGACGATCGTCGCGGCCGCGACCCAGTCCGCGGCGTCGAACGGGCTGGGCTCGGGCACGATCGTCGTCAATACGCCGCCGGCGTCCGGACCGAATACGGCGAAAAAAGCGGTCGAGGTGATCGTCAGCCAGCAACTCGACCGGATGTTCACCCTGATCTTCACACAAGAAAAGGTTCCCGAACAGGCGAGGGCGGTGGCCGTCATTACCGACGCCTCGAGTGCCTGCATGCTCGCGCTCGATCCGTCAGCTTCGCAGGCGGCGCTGTTTTCCGGCAGCACCAGCGTCAAGCTCAACGGCTGCTCGGTCATGTCCAATTCCATTGCTTCCGACGCCGTCAAGCTTCAGGGCTCGGCGGGTCTCCAGGCCAAATGCGTGATCTCTGCGGGCGGCGCTCTCTCTCAGCAACCCCGTCACCACCGTCTGCGCGGTCCCGATCACCCAGGCGCTGCCTGCCGGCGATCCCTTTGTCGACCTGCCGGCCCCGGTGGCCGCGACCCCCTGCCAGAACGACAACAAGGCGACGCTCGGTCCAGGCACCTATTGCAGCGGCATGAACCTGAAGGGCAATGTCACGCTTTCGCCCGGCGTCTATGTCGTCCAGGGCAGCTTCAAGATAAACGCCAACGCTGCCATCACCGGCAGCGGGGTGACCATCTTCATGTCGGGCAGTTCGACGGTCAGCATGAACGGCAATGCCTCCGTGCAGCTTAGCGCGCCGACTTCGGGCAGCTATTCAGGCGTTCTGTTCTACGGCGACAGGACCGGTAACAGCGCATCCAGCACATTCAACGGCACAGCGGACTCGCTTTTGACCGGAGCCATCTACTTCCCCAAGCAGCAAGTGAACTATCTTGGCAACTTCTCGGGCAAAGGCGGCTGCACCCGGGTCGTCGCCGATACGATCCAATGGTCCGGCAACTCAACCATCAATCAGGATTGCTCAAGCCTCGGAATAGACGACATTCCGGCCGCGCCGTCCGTGGCGCTGGTCGAGTAGCTTCGTGGAGCGCCGATCGATGCCGATCCTTGGCGATGATTCGGGCGTTGCGGCGGTCGAGTTCGCGATGGTGCTGCCGATTCTGTGCCTGGTGCTGCTTGGTATTCTGGACGGCTGGTCCTACGTAACGAGTTCACTGTCGATGCGCGCCGGTGTGAAGACCGCCGCGAACCTGGTCATGAGCGGATCGACCGATGATGCGGCGACCCAGGCCCTTGCCATTGCGAGTTGGGAAAATCGGCCGGAAGACGGCCAGGTCACGCTAAGCCGCATCCGTATGTGCGGGGCGACGGTGGTCGACGCGTCCACCATGTGCAGTGGGCCGAAGGTGCCGGCGGTCTATGTCCAGATACAGGCATCGGGCACCTGGGTGCCGCCAATTGCCTTCGGCCCATTTGCCACTTCCACTGTAATCGGTCACCAGGAGACGATCCGTGTCCGCTAGGGTAAGCGCGTTCCGGCGGGATCGATCGGGCGGGGCCGGGCTGGAGTTCGCGCTGATCGCGCCCTTCCTCGTCATGCTGCTGTTCGGGATCTTCGCCTTTGGCTGGTCGATGCACTCGGTCTCCAGTGTTCGCTATACGCTGGAGACGTCAGCGCGCTCGCTGCAGCTTAAGAACACGCTGACCCAGGCCGACATTCAATCGATCGCCACGCAGAAATTGCAAGCCTTGGGGTTTAAGGACGTGAACGTCACCATCGCCATCGACCCCGTGAGCGGCGGCTTCCGCATGGCGCATCTGACCGCGGCCTATGCCTTCGTCATCGACTTCCCCTACTTCAGTTCCTTCCCGATCAACTACGCGACAACCGTTACGGTGCCGCTGCTTGGCAGCGGCTAGGCTGTGGCCTGATAGCCTCGCGCGCTGGGGCTCTGCTTACTTGTACGCCTTGAGCGCGATCAGACCGCCGAGAATGGTTATCGCCATGAGGATCAGCGCCCACGACACAATGTTGTGTGACAGACGCCTCCGGCGACTGCGCAGGGCCTGGTCCCGCCAGCGTTTGGCCTGATCAGCCCCTGTGTTTTGTCGATCCACGTCCTTCTCCACGAGCAGAATGCGACTCATGCCGGCTGGTGTCCAGATCGGCACCGGTTTTGGCGGTCACGATGCAAGCTTGGCACTCAGCCTGCTTTTGATGGCACGGGGCTAGATAATATATTTCGTAGTGCTAATATTAAGGTGACGCTAGGTCATGTCCGACCATCTGTCGGGTGCAATATGGGGGTTCCAATGAGAGTGGCTGTATTTTGCGTGGCTGTCGTTTTCGCTGCGGCTGGTATCGCTGTTGCCAAGGAAAAGAAGGCGGCGGTCAGTGACGCCGCCGCCTTGTGTTCCACCAACCCGTCAGCCAAGAAGCCCGCTCCAAATCTGGACTGTGGTTTCACGGGAACCGCCAAATCGGAAGATAGCGGCGCAAAGGCAGAGCCGCGCCTCGGATACGACGCCAATCCGTGGATTGTAACCGGCTTTTGACTTCGCGTTGGCGGATGCCGGTTGAAGCGCTGAAGAGGGGCGTCTTGACCGGCGGGCGTCGCCCCCGCGACCGGAGCGTAACGGTCGGGCGCCGTCGAGAAGGAGGAAGCGCAAATGGCCGCCTATCTGATCGCGGATGTAGACGTAAAGGACGCTGCCGCGTTCGAGGAATACCGGCGGGATGTGCCAGCCACCGAGGAGCGTTATGGTGGGAGATATCTAGGTCGTGGCGGTGCGACCAAGGTCTTGGAGGGCGATTGGGAGCCACACCGTTTGGTTATTATCGAATTCCCCGACATGACGTCGTTGATGGGCTGGTACAATTCGCCGGAATACGCCCGCCTTATTGAAATCCGGAAGCGTTGCGCCAACACCAGGATCATTGCGCTCGAGGGGGTTGCAACACCCACTCTTTGACCGTGGTGGCTCGCCTTAATCAGGTAGTATCCGGCTTTTTTGCCCGAATCCGTACACCTCGCAGTCAGCTGTTTAAAGCCGGGAAACCAGGCAATAAATGCGGGCTTACCACTGCGGGGCTTTCTCATTGTCGCGGTGCCCGAGAACCCAACTCGACCGTGCAATGAAAAGCCCGCCACGGGGGCGACCTGCGGCGGGCTCTTGGAGCGGCTACATCCCTGAGGAATCGACCACTTTGTAGCAGGATTATGACCTGTGTGGCCGCGTTAGCCTATGGTGTGATCGCGGAAGACTGCGCGTCAGTTGACGACCGCGGCAGAGAGCCAGGCGAAATTGGCCACATTGGGAGGGAGGTTTGCGCTAAACGCATTATTCTTCTGGTACGCCCAAGGGGAATCGAACCCCTGTTACCGCCGTGAAAGGGCGGTGTCCTAACCGCTAGACGATGGGCGCGCTCAGACGAAGCGGCTTATACTGGCGTTGTGCGCAACCGGCAACCCGTCAGGTGCCACCTTGGACAACTTTTTTCCGGGCCAGCCAAATCAACGATTTCCCGAGGGTTGGCAGGCTTTGACAATTAGCGGCGACACCCATCGTTTCGTCATCCCAGGGTCTCCGCGACGGAGCCTCGCCCTACTTCGCTCTAGGATGACGAAGTTTGTGGGAGGCTTCGGCTAATCCCGAATGCTCAGAATGGTCACCGGTACGATCTTGGCTGCTAATAGGCCTAAGACCGTCTGCTAGACTAGCCGTCACCGCCGCTGCGCCGGCGGCAGCGCCAGTTCCAGTCGCGCTCGGGGCCGACGTCGACGTGAACCGATTCTGTGTGGCAGTACGTGCCGACGCCGCCGCGGCCGGGCATGCTTCTGATGTAGCTCGCCAGTTCCCATTTCGAAACGCCGGGAACCTGGATATCGGCGGCGGCGCAATACATGTGCAGCGAATTCTTGGCGCCGTTGGCGCGCCGGTTGCGGGCCGGGTCGCGATAGCCTGACGTCACCGTCATCTTGCGGCCGTAGTGGCCTTCGATCGTCTTCAGCACGCGCACCAGCGACGGCTTCAGGCAGGCCACATCGACGCTTTCGTTCTGCTTGAGCAGCCCGTTGGGCGCCAACCGGGCCATGCCGGCGGCTGACGCAACCTGATAGGAGCCGCCGATTGGCCCCTCATCCTCGTTGAGGTCGACGTCGCTTTCGTCGTCGAGGCCGGACTTGCGCTTGATCTCGAACAGGGCCGTCTGGCGCACGCCGGGCAGGGCATCGCTGCCCGTGATGTGGCCGCTATCGCCACCGAGCGAAGCCAATTGCACCGGTTTTGCCGTGGAATTGGCCGAGGCCAGCGTGATGATCGGCTTTGCTGCTGCTGGCGCCAACTTGGCTTGCACCGAGGGCTGCTCGCCCGACCGGGTGTTGATAAGCGGCGCGGGTGCTTCCGAGGCCGGCGTGGCGCCAAACATCGAGGCCAAGAAACCTTTTTTCTTTGGCGCTTCGACCTGCGGCATCTCGCCAGCAGTCACGTAGACAGGATTGTTCATGGCCGGAGCGGCTGCCGGCTTCGGCGCCTTGGCGCCGGCATCGGCCACTGCAATCTGTTGGGCGACCGCATCGCTCTGCTGCGCCGTCTGTGCTTGCTGCTGCAAGGATTGCGGCGTTTGTCCGGCAATCGTTTCGGCGCCGGCCGGCGTGGTCAGCGGAAAGGCGGCTTGCGGATTGGCCACCGGCACATAGGCAACCTTCTCGGGCAGCGCCGTATCGCTCGCCGTCATCACGGTCGTCTGCTCGGTCGTGACCTCGGACGAATCGGCGACAGCGGCCGACTTGCCACTTGAGGCAGCATTCATATCCGATGCGGTGGCATTGTAACCGGGCATTCCGACCGACATTGTCGGGTCGCCAGCCGAAGTGCAGGAGGCCAGAAGCAAGGAGCAGAGCGCTGCCACAATGGCGCGGCGTTCTCCCTTTGCGAGGCTCCATCCTGCTGATTTCAAAGTCAAATTCCCCCTCGATGTCCGGTCGGTATATCCTTGGCGCCACACGCATGCGTTGGTGCCAGGGTGACCTTTGTCTCCGATCCGGAAACGAGACCTGTGTCAAATCCGCAAGCCTGAAAGTATTTTTGCGGTGATTGCCGAATTACGGCCGCTTGATGGTTGACGACACCATTTCGCCCGCTTTTGGCGGTCCGTCAACTCACCACACATTACAGTCCGTTACACACGTACTTTCACATAGGTGCCGGGAGCATCACCCAAGGTTTTCATATGCTTGCCCGGTTTGCGGGCAGGCACGCGGGTGTTGTCCTTGGCCTCTATCCAGTCTTGCCAGTGCGGCCACCAGGATCCTGGATGGTCGGTGGCATTGGCTATCCACTGGCTGAAGTCGCCCGTCGGCGTACCCCCGGTCCAGTACTGGTATTTGTTGGATGCCGGCGGATTGACGACCCCTGCGATATGGCCCGACCCGGCCATCACATACTCGACCGTGCCGCCGAAATATTTTGAACCGAGGAACACCGAAAGCGCCGGCGCGATGTGATCTTCCTTGGAGGCGAGGTTGTAGACCGGGATGGTGATGTCGCCGAGCGAGACCGTGTGGCCCGCCAGTTCCATCGTGCCTTGCGAAAGATTGTTCTCAAGATAGCAGTTGCGCAGGTAGAAAGAGTGATTGGCCGCCGCCATGCGGGTGGAATCTGCATTCCAGTAGAGCAGGTCGAAGGGCAGGGGATCCTTGCCGCGCATGTAGTTGTTGACGACATAGGGCCAGATCAGGTCGCCTGAGCGCAGCATGTTGAAGGCGGTCGCCATCTTGGTGCCGTCGAGATAGCCTTTTTCGCTCATCGACTTTTCCACAGCGGCGACCTGTTCTTCGTCCACGAACACCTTCAGGTCGCCGGCATGGGTGAAGTCGACCTGCGTGGTGAAGAAGGTCGCCGACTTGATGCGGTCGTCGCCCTCTTGCGCCATCAGCGCCAGTGCCGCCGCCAGAAGCGTGCCGCCAACGCAATAGCCGATCGCGTTGACGTCGCGTTCGCCGGTGGCTTTCTCGACGGTGTCGAGGCCGTATTGCAGACCCTCGCGGATATAGGCTTCCCAACTCTTGGTGCCGTGGCGCTCGTCCGGATTGATCCAGGAGATGACGAACACGGTGTGGCCCTGTTCAACCGCCCAGCGAATGAAGGATTTCTGCGGGTTCAAATCGAGGATGTAGAATTTGTTGATCCATGGCGGGCAGATCAGCAAGGGCCGCTTGAGCACCGTCTCGGTCGCCGGGTCGTACTGGATGATTTCGGCGACGTCGCTGCGGCCGACCACCTTGCCAGGAGTGGTGGCGATGTTCCTGCCGATCTCGAAGGGTGAGTAGTCAGCCTGCCGCAGCTTCAGGTCGCCCTTGCCGGCGGCGATGTCCTCGGCCAGCATCTTCATGCCGCGCACCAGGTTTTCGCCGTTCGACGCGACGGTTTCACGGAACAGTTCCGGATTGGTCAGGATGAAATTCGACGGCGAGATGGCGTTGGACACCTGCTTGACGTAAAAGCCGGCCTTGTGGCGGGTGTGCTCGTCAAGGCCTTCGGCGTGCTCGACCAGATCGGCCGCCCAGCGCGAGGTGACGAGATAGGCCTGCTTGAGGAAATCGAAGAAGGCGTTGCGGCCCCATTCCGGGTCGAGGAACCGCTTGTCGCCGCGCTCCGGCCTGACCGCGTCTTCGGTGTCTTGCGCGGCGTTGCTGGTGCGCTGAATGGCGTTGGCCCAGACCGTCATATAGCCGGAAAACAGCCGCGTCTGCGCTTCCAGCGCGCGCTGCGGATCGGCAAGCCAGTATTCGCTGAGCTTGGAAAAGGTCTTCACCATATCGACAACGGGCTCAGCGACATAGTCGCGCACGTCGCCTTTTTCGCGCGGCTCGGCCCAGGCGGAAGCGGCCTTGCCGGCCTGCTCGATCATGCGCGCCATGTTCAGGGCGAAGCGTTCCGGGTCCTTCACCAGATATTGCTCGACGGTCGAAGGCTCGTCATCTTCCGCTTTGCCCGAATCGGGTGTTTTGGACATGGTTGGCGGGGTTCCTCCCGAGGCCTTTTCTTGACATATTAACATGGGACATCCGACCGGGCCAATCTCGCTCTACCTCGGCTGCCAGGGAAACAATATGACGATTATTATTGGCGAAACTGTTTTTTTCGGTGCTGGACATTTTTGCCGCATCGGCGCGGCGATCGTCCTCATCGGGATTGCCGGGTGCTCGAGCACCAACACGAATGGCCCGACGCCTGTCGCTGCGGGTACGGGGCCGAAGGATACCGGCACCTTTCCGAACCTGAACATCAAGCCGCAAGTGGCGGCGCCTCAGTTCACCGAAGCCGAGAAGAACGCCAAGCTCGCGCAATTGAAGGCGGATGAGAATGCGCAGGCGGCAAAGGGCGGCGGCCCGAAGGTCGCCAACCAGGCGGCGCTGACGGATCTGGCCAAGAAGCATGGCGACGAAACGCTGAAGCAGATCGAAGCCAAATGCGACCCCGCCCTCGACCCTACCTGCAAATAAGTATATAGCGCGCGCCCAACACCCCCCTTCGCTGTCTGGAACTGCCATGGAAGAATTTCACAAGGTTCGCCGGCTTCCGCCTTACGTGTTCGAGCAGGTCAACCGGCTCAAGGCCAGCGCCCGATCGCGTGGCGCCGACATCATCGACCTCGGTATGGGCAATCCGGACTTGCCGACGCCCAAGGCTATCGTCGACAAATTGTGCGAGGTCGTGCGCGACCCGCGCACGCATCGCTATTCCTCGTCGCGCGGCATTCCGGGCCTGCGTCGCGCCCAAGCCGCCTACTATGGCAGGCGCTTCGGCGTGAAGCTCAACCCCGACACGCAAGTGGTGGCCACGCTTGGCTCGAAGGAAGGCTTCGCCAACATGGCGCAGGCGATCACGGCGCCCGGCGACGTGATCCTGTGCCCGAACCCGACCTATCCGATCCATGCCTTCGGCTTCATCATGTCGGGTGGCGTCATCCGCTCGCTGCAGGTGGAGCCGGACGACGGCTTCATCCCGGCGCTCGAGCGCGGAGTCAAGCATTCGATCCCGAAGCCGCTGGCGCTGATCCTCAACTATCCGTCGAACCCGACGGCGCTGGTCGCCTCGCTCGATTTCTACAAGGATGTGGTCGCCTTCGCCAAGAAGAACGACATCATTATCCTGTCCGACCTTGCCTATTCGGAGATCTATTTCGACGGCAATCCGCCGCCCTCGGTGCTGCAGGTGCCTGGCGCGATCGACGTTTGCGTCGAATTCACCTCCATGTCGAAGACCTTCTCCATGCCCGGTTGGCGGATGGGCTTTGCCGTCGGCAACGAGCGGCTGATCTCGGCGCTGACGCGGGTGAAATCCTATCTCGACTACGGCGCCTTCACGCCGATCCAGGTGGCGGCGGCACATGCGCTCAATGGCGACGGCGCCGACATCGCCGAAGTCCGCGACATCTACCACAAACGCCGCGACGTGATGGTCGATGCCTTCGGCCGCGCTGGCTGGACCATTCCGGCACCGGCGGCATCGATGTTCGCCTGGGCGCCAATCCCGGAGCCGTTCCGACATCTCGGCTCGCTCGAATTCTCCAAGCTGCTCATCGAACATGCCGACGTGGCCGTGGCGCCCGGTGTCGGCTTCGGCGAGCATGGCGACGAATTCGTGCGCGTCGCTCTGGTCGAGAACGAGCACAGGATCCGGCAGGCGGCGCGCAACATCAAGCGCTTCCTGTCGACCAGCGCCAAGCAGCCCAACAATGTCGTGCCGCTCTCCGCTCACCGGTAAGCTTGCCGCACGCAAATTCGATCTGACTTTGAGGGACGTCGCCGGACATGGCTGAAGCATTGCGTGTTGGAATTGCCGGCCTCGGCACCGTTGGCGCGTCGGTGGCGCGCGTGCTGCGCGACAAAGCGGTGGAACTGACCCGCCAGTGCGGCCGTGACGTGATCGTCACCGCCGTCTCGGCGCGCGACCAGAAGCGCGATCGCGGCGTCGATCTGAGCTCGGCAAAGTGGTTCGACGATCCGGTCAAGATGGCGCAGACCGCAGAAATCGACGTGTTCGTCGAACTGATCGGCGGCGACGAGGGCCCGGCGCGCTCGTCGGTGAAAGCGGCACTCGAAGCCGGCCGTCACGTCGTCACCGCCAACAAGGCGCTGCTGGCCAAGCATGGCGTGGCGCTGGCCGAGATCGCCGAGAAAAAGGGTGTTCTGCTCAACTATGAGGCGGCGGTGGCGGGCGGCATTCCCGTCATCAAGACCATGCGCGAGGCGATGGCCGGAAATTCGGTTACGCGCGTGTTCGGCATCCTCAACGGCACCTGCAACTACATCCTGACGCGCATGGAGGCCGAGGGCATCTCGTTTGATGCTTGCCTGAAGGACGCGCAGCGGCTGGGCTATGCCGAAGCCGATCCGACGTTCGACATCGAGGGCCACGACACCGCGCACAAGCTGTCGATCCTGACCAGCCTTGCCTTTGGCACCAGGATCGCCGCCAACGACATCTATATGGAAGGTATCTCCAACATCACCCAGGCCGACATCCGCGCGGCCGCCGATCTTGGCTACCGGATCAAGCTGCTGGGTGTCGCCCAGCGCACCGAGAGCGGCATCGAGCAGCGCGTGCATCCGACGATGGTGCCGACGGCATCGGTCATCGCGCAGGTGCATGGCGTCACCAATGCGGTGGCGATCGAGACCGACATTCTGGGCGAACTGCTGCTGTCAGGCCCCGGTGCTGGCGGCAACGCCACCGCCTCGGCCGTCATCGGCGACATCGCCGACATCGCCAAGAGCCAGCCAGGCTTCCAGCATGGTCCGGTCTTTGGACGGCCGGCGAAGGAGCTGAAACCCTACAAGAAGGCGCAGATGCGCAGCCATGCCGGCGGCTATTTCATCCGGTTGACCGTGCATGACCGCATCGGCGTCTTCGCGGCAATCGCCAAGCGCATGGCCGATAATGACATTTCATTGGAATCGATCGTCCAGCACGCGGTCAATGGCGAGGCGGCGGCACAGAAGACGGTGATCCTCGTCACCCACGAGACGACCGAGGCTGCTGTGCGCAAGGCCGTCGATGGCATCACCAAGGATGGCCATCTGACCGACAAGCCGCAGGTCATCCGCATCGAGCGGGCAGGGTAGCTTTCGCCCGATAGGCCCTGCGGGACAGGAATCCCGCAGGCATTGAGGTCTGGTCTGGTGGGGACAGCCGCCACGCGGGAACGAATTGGTGTCGTCGCCGTTCTCTTGGTCAGCAACCAGAGGAACCGCTTCATGGCCGATACCAACAAGTCCGACACCCCTAATATCGACGACATCCAGAAGACGCTGGAAAAGCAGATTGCCGATTTGCGCAAGGAGATCACCAAGATCAACAAGAGCATTTCGGCGCGGGGCGCGGAGATGCTCGACGACGCCGGCGAACAGGCGTCCGAGTTGTACGACACGGCCGCGAGCCGCGCTTCGCGTACGGCGCAACAGCTGCGCAGCCAGGCTCAGGCTGTTTCGGAGGTCGCGCGTGAAAATCCAGGTACGACGACAGCTTTGGTCGGCGTGATCGGCCTGCTCGGCTTTCTGGCCGGCTTCGCCATTGGTCAATCGACGAACGATACCTCCCGCCGCTGGTATTGACCGCAGCGCGATAGGGCCGGGCTTCCGGCCCACTCTCTTGTTTTCAGCAAATCACTTTTAAGGAGGGCACCATGGCTTCATCAGCATTGATCGGCATCCTGATCACATTCCTCGTCATCATCCTCGTTCTCTATCTGGTTCAACGCCTGCCGCTCGATGGCCGGATGAGACAGTTAGTTCAGGTCATCGTCATCATCATCGGCATCATTTCACTGCTCAAATACCTCGCGGTTTTCTAGGCCGCGAACGCCGCCATTTTTACCGTTTTGAGACTGGCCCGGCGCACGGCGATCGGGCCAGTCTCGTTTCAGGATGCGGTTTAATCGATTGATATTGTTGGGTATTCGATAAAATCCTCGGTAGGTCTTGCCGTTGTCATGCTGGTTTGACAAAACAGGCCCGCCTCCGGCGGGAGGCCGCATTGCCAACGAGGAAATCACCAGATGAATGTGGCCCAGAACATCGTCGCCGGCCTTGACCGGATACTCACCATGGAACTGGTGCGCGTCACCGAACGAGCCGCCGTCGCGGCCGCCAGGCTGCGCGGGCGCGGCGACGAAAAGGCGGCCGACCAGGTCGCAGTCGACGCCATGCGCCAGGAACTCAACCGGCTTGCCATCAAGGGCACTGTGGTGATCGGCGAAGGCGAGCGCGACGAGGCGCCGATGCTCTACATCGGCGAGGAAGTCGGCTCCGGCAAAGGTCCGGCCGTCGATATCGCGCTCGATCCGCTCGAAGGCACGACGATTTGCGCCAAGAACCTGCCCAATGCACTCGCGGTCATCGCGATCGCCGAAAAGGGCAGCCTGCTGTTTGCGCCCGACGTCTACATGGACAAGATCGCCATCGGTCCGGGCTATGCGGACGGCGTCATCGACATCGACGCCTCGGCGGCCGAGAACATCGCCAGCCTCGCCAGGGCGAAGGGCGTGGCCATATCGGATATCACCACCTGCATTCTCGACCGGCCACGTCATGCCAGGCTGATCGATGCCGTGCGCGCCACGGGTGCCGCGATCCGGCTGATCGGCGATGGCGATGTCGCCGGCGTCATCCACACCACGGATCCGGAAGAAACCGGCATCGACATCTATCTCGGCACTGGCGGCGCACCAGAGGGCGTGCTGGCCGCTGCCGCGCTGCGCTGCACCGGCGGCCAGATGCAAGGCAGGCTGATCCTCGACACGCCGGAAAAGGTTGCTCGCGCGGCAAAGATGGGTATTTCCAATCCGAAACGGGTCTATCGGACGGAGGACATGGCGCGCGGCGATGTGCTTTTCGCGGCCACCGGTGTCACCGACGGCAACATGCTGGCTGGCGTCAAGTTCGGCCACAATTACATCACCACCCACACGATCGTGCTGCGCTCGTCGTCGCGGACGGTGCGCGAGATCAAGGCCCGCCATCAGGATTTGGATAAGTTCTGACGCTCGCTTGCGAAGCTACCTTGCAATTGCTAGCCATTCGGGCGCATCCGATGCTGGCTGCAAGGATTTGACGATGAAACCGTTCGACTGGCATGCGGATCCGATTTCGCGTGCCACCGCCATCACAAAGTCCTATCGCAACACCCAGAATGTGCGTCGCTTTCTCATCCGGGAATGCGGCGATGCATTCAGGTTCGACCGGCCTTTCATGGCTTGGCTCAAGGACGGTGTGGAAAAGACGATGGGCGATGCGGCCGACGAATGGCTTCGGCGCCAGGCTGAAAAGCGGAAAGCGCAGTTTTCTTGACTTATTTCGGGACCGCGCGCACCCGTGAATCGCTTGGCTTTGCCTGCCTTTGGCCTATAGAGCGTCGCGTGAACGCGACGCGCTTAAAATTGTTGCCAATGCAGGTCGTCGCCCCAAAACCGCTGCCCACCTGTGGGCGACATGCATTATCGTGCGGCCAACGATGAGTTGGCAAAGCGTATGACCGGCGAAAAACGCCTCTTCCTCGATGTCAGGCAGTCAGTATCAGGGGTTTCCTGGGAACATCGGCTGACAGAACGCCAGGACATGATTGCGCTCGCCATCGCGCAAGGCCATGGCGTGCCCGACATCGTCGCGCGGGTGCTTGCCGGCCGTGGTGTTACCGCCGAACAGACCGAGCGGTTTCTCGACCCGACGATCCGCGATCTTCTGCCGGATCCGGCATCGCTGACGGACATGGACAGGGCGGCGGCCCGCATCGCCGCCGCGGTGATGGCCAAGGAAAAGGTGGCGATCTTCGGCGACTATGATGTCGACGGCGCCGCCTCGTCGGCCTTGCTGAAGCGGTTCCTCACGCATTTCTCGGTGCCGTCGGAAATCTACATTCCGGATCGTATTTTCGAGGGCTATGGGCCCAACCCGGATGCCATGCGCGAACTTGTTTCGCGTGGCGCGACACTGATCGTCACTGTCGATTGCGGCACCAACAGCGCCGTTTCCATCGATGCGGCAAATGAGGCCGGGGCCGATGTCGTGGTGCTCGACCACCACCAGGTCGGCGGTGCCTTGCCGGCGGCAATTGCCGTCGTCAATCCCAATCGCGACGACGACCTTTCCGGGCAGGGCCATCTCTGTGCCGCCGGCGTGGTCTTCCTCGCCCTTGTGCAGACGGCCAGGATCCTGCGCGGCCGCATGGCCGATGCTACGTCGCCGGACCTGCTTTCGCTGCTTGATATCGTGGCATTGGCCACAGTCTGTGACGTGGTGCCGCTGACCGGCGTCAACCGCGCCTTCGTGGTCAAGGGGCTGCAGATGGCGCGCCAGCAGAAGAATGAAGGGTTGGCGGCACTGGCACGCGTGTCGCGCATCGGCGAGCCGATCAGCACTTTCCATCTGGCCTATCTGATCGGCCCGCGCATCAATGCCGGCGGACGCATCGGCGATGCCGCACTTGGTAGCCGGCTGCTTGCGACCGACGACCCGGTCGAGGCGCGCACCATTGCCGAGACGCTCGACCGGCTCAACCAGGAACGGCAGTTGATGGAGCAGGAGATGCTCGCGGCGGCGCGCGTCGAGGCCGATGCAGAGCTCGCCGGCGGCAATGGCCCGGCTATCGTCGTCACCGCCTCCAACAGCTGGCATCCGGGTATTGTCGGCCTGCTCGCTTCGCGATTGAAGGATCATGCCCGGCGGCCCGCCTTCGCCATCGCGTTCAATGCTGTGGGCATCGGCACCGGTTCGGGCCGCTCGGTCTCGGGTTTCGACCTCGGCCGGCTGGTGCGCGAGGCGGCCGTTGCCGGTCTGATCGTCAAGGGCGGCGGCCATGGCATGGCGGCGGGCATCACCGTGGAGCGGGCAAGGCTTGGCGAACTCAGGGCGTTTTTCGAAGAACGGGCGGCAGCCGACGTGTTTCGCCTGCAGGGCGAGGAAAGCCTGGCCATAGACGGCGCACTTGCCGCTGAAGGCGCGACGCTCAGCCTGCTCGACGCGCTGGAACAGGCCGGACCCTTCGGTGCTGGGCATGTGGCCCCTGTTTTCGCGTTGCCGCGCCACCGATTGGCCGATGCGCGGCCGGTCGGCACCAACCACATCCGCGTCGAACTGCAATCGGAAAGCGGCGGCCGCATCCAGGCGATCGCCTTTCGCGCTGTCGAAACCGCACTTGGCGAATTCCTGTTCAAGAACCGGGGCAAGACGATCCACGTCGCCGGTTCGTTGTCAGGCAACTACTGGAACGGCAACCGCACCGTGCAGTTTCGCATCAGCGATGCGGCTCGTGCGTAGGCTTTGATCAGGCGAGAACGGTCTGCAGCCGGGTCAGTTCGCCGATCTGCGCCATCGTCGCCTGATAGCCGAGGTTGATCGCCTCGTCGGCGCGGTGGAATTCGGTCAGGCCGATATGGCTGAGCTTCGGCTGCAGCGACATGTCAGGCGGGTCGCCGGCAAGCCTGGCGCGCGAAATGCGGTCCTGAATGATGTTGAAGGCCTCGACCATGACGCCGGTGATGCCGAGCCGCGTCTGATGCGACTGGCGCTCGGCGTCGATCTGACCAGGCCGCGGCGCGTCCTTTTCAACGACCAGCTCGCCGGCGCTGTGCTTGATGACGGCGGCGCGGCCGAACAGATCATAGTGAAGGTTGACCGCCACGACGAGCGGCTGCTCATAGGCGCGGCAGACCGAAACCGGTACCGGGTTGACCAGCGCGCCGTCGACCAGCACGCGGCCGTTGCAATTCACCGGCTCGAACACGCCGGGCAGCGCGTAGGAGGCGCGCATGGCGGTGATCAATGAGCCGCTCGACAGCCAGATTTCGTGGCCGGTGCGGATTTCGGAGGTGACCGCGACGAACGGCTTGGCAAGGTCCTCGAAACGAATGCCGGCCATGTGCTCGCGCAGCCTTGCATCGAGCTTCATACCGCCGAACAGACCGCTGCCGCGCAAATTGAGATCGAGCAGGCCGAAGATGCGTCGCTTGGTCAGGCTGCGGGCGAATTCTTCGAGCTCGTCCAGTTTGCCGGCGAGATAGCAGCCGCCGACCAACGCGCCGATCGAGGTGCCGGCGATCATCGACACTTCGATGCCGGCTTCGTCGAGCGCGCGCAGCACGCCGATATGCGCCCAGCCGCGGGCGCAACCGCCACCCAAGGCGAGCGAAATGGCTGTTTTCTTCTGGGAGTTGGTTTCGGACGCGCCGCCTGACGAGGATAGGCCGTTGGCCTCCCTGACATCTGGTCTGTTACGCAATGACGCCCACTCGAGCATCATGATCTCCCTTGTCCTACGGCCACTATACGAGCGGGCCGTATCGAAATGATGAATCTGTGTGGTTGGTGTCAGGCAGAAGGTTCAAGCTGGTGGTTTCCGATACGTGTTTACCGCATCGAACAGCGGCTTGCTGCCGTCGTCGGCAAGCGTCCCCTTGCCATCGATCAGCCCCACCGTCCGATAAAAGCATGAACGCCGGCCAGTGTGACAGGTTGCGTCGTGGCCTAACACTTTGACGCGCAACCATATGGCATCCTGGTCACAATCCGTGAGCATCTCGACGACATGCTGAAAATTGCCTGATGTTTCGCCCTTTTTCCAAAGCACGTTGCGCGAGCGCGACCAGTAGTGGGCGATGCCTGTCTCCAGTGTCAGCGCCAGCGCTTGCGCGTTCATGTGCGCCACCATCAACAGCATGCCGTCCGCGGCATCGGTGACGACGACCGTGACGAGGCCAGCGGCATCGAAGCGTGGTGAAAACACCGCGCCTTCCTCCATGGCCTTCTTGTCTGACGAAGCTTTCGGGAATTCCAATGCCGACATCGCCGGTCCTTATCTAGCGAAGTCGCAGGGCCATTCAGATCCCGCCGCCACGCACCATGGTCACGAAACGAACCTGCTCTTCGGGCGTATCCTTGAAGACGCCGGTGAAGGTCGAGGTCAGCGTGGTTGAACCCTGCTTGCGGATGCCGCGCATGGCCATGCACATGTGCTCGGCCTCGATCATGACGGCGACGCCGCGCGGATTGAGCACGTCCTGGATGACGCCGGCGATCTGCGCCGTCAGCGCCTCCTGCGTCTGCAGGCGGTGGGCGAAGATATCGACGACGCGGGCGATCTTGGACAGGCCGACGACCTTGCCGTCCGGAAGATAGCCGACATGTGCCTTGCCGATGATCGGCACCATATGGTGCTCGCAATGCGAATGGAATGTTATGTCCTTGACGATGACCAGGTCGTCGTAGCCGGCGACCTCCTCGAAGGTGCGGCCGAGCTCGTCGGCCGGGCACATGTCGTAACCACCGAACATTTCGCGAAAGGCCTTTGCCACCCGCTTCGGCGTGTCGACCAAGCCTTCGCGGTCCGGATTGTCGCCGGTCCAGCGCAAAAGCGTGCGCACGGCGGCTTCGACTTCGGCTTCACTTGGCCGGTCGGTGACCGGCTTTTCCATATAGGCTGACTGTGGCATGAGCTTCTTGATGACGGCATCCATAAAGGCGTCTCCCGTAGTCCCTCTCGGCGGAGGAACGAGTTGAACGGACCACGACCTTTCGGCGTCGGAAACTCGCCCAGTTTCCAGCCCCGTAAGTGGCGTGAACTTCCCGGCAAGGACATTGGCTTTCGTCGTTCTTGTCGATACCGGACTGCCAGCATTATATAAGGTCATAGCGAGCGAAAGGAAGACACGACAGCGGCAATCGCTGTTCGCTTGGCGGCGACGGATTGGAAAATAATGATAAACGAGGTCTACAACGCGAAAATTCTCGGTTTTGCCGGGAACATTGGCCGCATCGGCCGTCTCGATCATCCTGACGCGACCGCCAAGGCTCACTCCAAGCTATGCGGTTCCACGGTCACCGTCGACCTCAAGATGCAGGACGGCGTGGTCACGGACTTTGCCCATGACGTGAAAGCCTGTGCGCTCGGCCAGGCGTCGTCATCGATCATGGCGCAGCATGTCGTCGGCGCGAGCGCCGAGGAATTGCGCGCGGTGCGCGACACCATGCTGAAGATGCTCAAGGAAAATGGCGCCCCGCCGGACGGTCGCTTTGCGGATCTCAGATATCTGGAGCCGGTGCGCGATTACAAGGCGCGGCACGCTTCGACCATGCTGACTTTCGATGCCGTGGTCGACGCCATCGGCCAGATCGAGAAGAAGCGCGCCGAAGAAGCGGCCTGACCTTGGGGTTTGGCTACCAAAGCCTGGTGTTTGCCGGGAGCCTTGCTGGCTCACTCGCGTTGAGCGGGACCCCGAGCCGGGCAGACGTAGCGGTCGAGCGCGATATCGGCGACTATCTCATGAAGGCAATCCAGCATTGTTGGAACATGCCTGCAAACACCCACAGCATTGCACGCGTCCAGATCAGTCTGAACAAGGACGGGTCACTCGCAGGCCCGCCAAAAATCCTCGGTCCTGTGACGACGCCGCCGGACAAGGTTGCCGAGTCCGCCGTCCGGGCCATCGCACGCTGCGCGCCATTTCCCAGGCTGACATCATATGCTGCCCACTACGATATGTGGCGCGATGTCATCCTCACATTCAACCCGGGAGAAGACTCACCGGGCGAGCTTCCGGCCGCGGATACGCTCGACAAACTCTTCGAAAAATACCGCAAGAAGGCCAAGTAGCGGGCCCGGCCGGAAGGTTCAAGCCTGCGCTTCCAGCACCCGCCTGCTTTCGGCAAATTCGCTTCTGAGCCAGTCGGCGAACGCGGCGGCCGGTTCCGAGAGGTCGCGCAAGTTTCTGGCCACCAGCCAATAGGCGCCGGATGCGACGTCGATGTCGAACGGCTTGACCAGCGCGCCGGATGCGATTTCCCCGCCGATCTGCAAGAGATCGCCCAAGGCCACGCCATGTCCGAGCAAGGCGGCCTGTTTTGAAAGCGACGCATCCGCCAGCATCGGCCCGCGCGCCGGTATGGCGTCGGCGGGCACGCCGGCCGCCTGGAACCAGCGCGCCCAGCCTTGACGGTTTTCCTCGTGCAGAAGCGTGTAGCGGGCAAGATCGATCGGCTTATCGAGGGCGGGGCCAGAGGCAAGCAGCGCCGGCGACAGGACCGGCGAATCGACCGTCGAGGCAAGCCGCTCAGCCTGGCTGCGCGGCCACGAGGTGGCATGCGCGCTGAAGCGCAAGGCAAGCTCCGGCTGATCGCTGCGGAACTCGATCAGCCTTGGATCGACTTCGAGGGAGACGTCGATATCGGGCCGCAATTGGCGAAACCGGTTGATGCGAGGCACCAGCCACACGGATGCAAGCGACGGCTCGACACTGACGCGGACCACGGACTGCGCCGGTGTCGCCACCAGTTCTCCAAGCAAGGTGTCGATGGCGTCGAAACTTCTGACAAGCTGCTCCAGCAGACGCCGCCCGGTGTCGGTCAGTTCGACACGGCGATGGTGACGTTCGAACAAGGGTTGGCGCAGGAAGGTTTCGAGTTCCCGGATCTGCCGGCTGATCGCCGCCTGTGAGACGAAAAGCTCCTCGGCGGCCCGGCTAAAGCTCAGATGCCGGCCCGCCGCCTCGAAGCTCCTCAATGCCGTCAGCGGCAGGCGCCCACGCTTCATTTCGCATAACCCAGGATTATCCGAAGTGGAAATTATACTCGTTTGAAGGCGAAGGCCAGCGGCGGTCTAATCGCATCAAAGGAGACCGACCATGATCCAGTTGCTGAGCATCTTTGGCGATGTCATGCGGATCGCAACGTTTCAATGGCGTGACAGAAGACAGCATGAAAAGCGTTACGAAGAGCCGACCAGTCGTGGCCGGTGGGTGGCTTCGGCTGACTGGCAGCCGTTTCGCCGTTCCGCCCGTGACGACTGACTGCGCGCAAGGAGTGGGGATTGCGTTCTCCAGTGGAAGCTCACATCTATCGCTTGGGAAACGCGATACGGAGACTGTGGTGCGCGACCAGCATGGACATGCGCATGTCGCCCGGCCGCCGAAACGCGGCCGCAACTGGCCCGGTCCATGGCGCAAGACGCCGGGCCGTCTCCTCGGCACGTCGCTCGTGCGCCTCTATCAGCTGACGCTGTCGGGCTTTGTCGGCAATTCCTGCCGGCATCTGCCGACCTGTTCAGAATATGCCCATGAGGCGATCGCCCGCCATGGCCTGTGGGCCGGCGGTTGGATGGGATTCTTCCGCGTGCTGCGCTGCGGGCCATTCGGCACGCATGGCATCGACCGCGTGCCGGAGGTGCTGGAGGATCGTTATGTCTGGTTCACGCCATGGCGGTACTGGCGGATCGGCAGCAAGCGCGGCGAAGCGCAGGGGTGATCGCGTCGGTCAGGTACCGGCGGCTCTGCCCGTTTACGATCCGGTAGGGTTAACAACAGCCTGCACAAAGACTGCGCATTTGAGACAAAATCGAGACAAGAGACCCCGCTAAGCCGCTCGCGAACCCCCTTCTTGAGCGAGCAGACAAATGCGCAATTTCGACCGTCTTCCCTTCATCTTTGCCGGGATACTGTTCCTGCTCGCCTGGCTGCTGGGATTTCCGTTGCGCGCGCAATCGGCGCCGCTGGGGGACGTGCAGTGCACGGTGATCGCCGATGCGGCGAGCGGCAAGACGCTTTACCAGGACGGGGTGTGCGACCAGCGGTTCAGCCCGGCTTCGACGTTCAAGGTGCCGTTGTCGCTGATCGGCTATGACAGCGGGATCCTTAGCGACGAGCACACGCCGAGCTGGGATTACAAGCCTGAATTCAACTCGGTGAAGCGGGATCAGAAGACCGTCGATCCGGTGGTCTGGGAGCGAGATTCGATCCTGTGGTTTTCCCGGGAAATCACCCGCCGGCTTGGGTCTGAGAGTTTTGCCGGTTATGCCTCGAAATTCGACTACGGCAATGCCGATGTTTCCGGTAATCCCGGCAAGAATGATGGTTTGACCAAGTCCTGGGTGAATTCCTCGCTCAAGATCACGCCGGTCGAGCAGGTCGAATTCCTGCGCAAGCTGCTGGCCCGCAAGCTGCCTGTCTCGGCCAAGGCCTACGACATGACATCAGCCATCATCCCGATCTTCCAGGCCGGGGATTGGACGGTGCAAGGCAAGACCGGCAGCACCAGGCTGCGCAACGACGCCGACAAGGTCCAGGACAAGCGCTCGCTTGGCTGGTTCGTCGGATGGGCGAACAAGGATGGCCGCCAGATCGTCTTTGCGCGGCTTGTCGTCGATGCCAACCGTACCGACATGCCAAAGGGCCTCAAGACCCGGGCTGCGTTCCTGAAGGATTTGCCGCTCCTCATCAAATGAACGCTGACATTTGAGCCGGGCTTTACGGCGGCGGAATCTGTCCATAAAAGACAGCCGCTGCCGGACGCATCCGGCGTTTCCCTATGCATGCCGTAACCCCAAAACCGCCACACACTTTTGGGCGACATGCATTTCAACCACCCGCGCTCGTTTGCGGGACTGGATAGGAGATATATATGCTGAATTCCGTTTCTCTGACATTTCCCGATGGCTCCGTCCGCGAATACGACGCGGCGATGACCGGTGCTGGCCTCGCCGAATCGATCTCGAAATCGCTGGCAAAGAAGGCGGTCGCCTATGCGATCGACGGCACGGTTCGCGATCTCAGCGATCCGCTCGGCAAGTCCGGCAAGGTCGAGATCGTCACCCGCGACGACCCGCGCGCGCTGGAGCTGATCCGCCACGACGCGGCCCATGTGCTGGCGGAAGCCGTGCAGGAGATATGGCCGGGAACGCAGGTGACCATCGGGCCGGTGATCGAGAACGGCTTCTATTACGACTTCGCCCGCAACGAGCCGTTCACGCCCGACGATTTTCCGGTGATCGAGAAGAAGATGCGCGAGATCATCGCGCGCAACAAGCCGTTCACCAGGGAAGTCTGGTCGCGCGACAAGGCAAAAAAAGTGTTTGCCGACAAGGGCGAACGCTACAAGCTGGAGTTGATCGACGCCATTCCCGAGGATCAGGATCTCAAGATCTACGCGCAGGGCGACTGGTTCGACCTCTGCCGTGGCCCGCACATGGCCTCGACCGGGCAGATCGGCAATGCCTTCAAACTGATGAAGGTGGCCGGCGCCTATTGGCGCGGTGATTCGAACAACCCGATGCTGACCCGCATCTACGGCACGGCCTGGGCTGATCAGGCGCAGCTCGAAGCCTACCAGATGATGCTGGAGGAGGCCGAGAAGCGCGACCATAGGAAGATCGGCCGCGAGATGGACCTGTTCCATTTCCAGGAAGAGGGACCGGGCGTCGTCTTCTGGCATGCTAAGGGCTGGAAGATGTTCCAGAACCTGGTCAACTACATGCGCCGCCGCCTCGACGAGCAAGGCTATCAGGAGGTCAACGCGCCGCAGGTTCTCGACAAGAGCCTGTGGGAGACGTCAGGCCACTGGGGCTGGTATCGCGACGCCATGTTCAAGGTGACGGTCGCCGGCGACGACACCGATGACGACCGGGTCTTCGCGTTGAAGCCGATGAACTGTCCGGGCCATGTGCAGATTTTCAAGCATGGGTTGAAGTCATATCGCGATCTACCCGTGAAGCTTGCGGAATTCGGCAATGTGCACCGCTACGAGCCGTCGGGCGCACTGCACGGGCTGATGCGTGTGCGCGGCTTCACGCAAGATGATGCGCACATCTTCTGCACCGAGGAGCAGCTGGCCGCGGAGTGCCTGCGCATCAACGATTTGATCCTGTCGACCTATGCTGATTTCGGTTTTGACGAAATCAGCGTGAAGCTGTCGACGCGGCCCGACAAACGCGTCGGCACCGACGAAGCCTGGGATCATGCCGAGGCGATCATGGGGAGCGTGCTGGAGACGATCAGGACACGGTCCGGCAATCGCATCAAGACCTCCATCAATCCGGGCGAGGGCGCCTTCTACGGACCGAAATTCGAATATGTGCTCAAGGATGCCATCGGCCGCGAATGGCAGTGCGGCACGACGCAGGTCGACTTCAACCTGCCGGAACGGTTCGGCGCCTTCTATATCGGCTCCGATTCCGAGAAGAAGCAGCCTGTGATGGTGCACCGCGCCATCTGCGGCTCGATGGAGCGCTTCCTCGGCATCCTGATCGAGAACTATTCCGGCCACTTCCCGCTGTGGTTCGCGCCGCTGCAGGTGGTGGTGGCGACGATCACGTCTGACGCCGACGGCTATGCGACCGAGGTGGTGGCAAAGCTGAAGGCCGCAGGGCTGTTGGCGGAAGCGGATCTGCGTAACGAGAAGATCAACTACAAGGTCCGCGAGCACTCGCTGGCCAAGGTTCCGGTCATCCTCGTCTGCGGCAAGCGCGAGGCCGAAGAGAAGACCGTCAACATGCGCCGGTTGGGCTCACGCGACCAGGAATCGCTTGGCCTTGACCAGGCGGTCGCGCAATTGGCCGAAGAAGCTGTTACACCCGACCGCCGGCGCAAACGCGCGGCTTGATTGGCATAGTTTCGACCAAATGGCGGTGGAGCGATCCACCGCCATTTTCATATCCCTGTCACGCCGACCTTGTAACCAGCCCTTATGCTCAAGTTGAAATTGCGCGAACGACCCTTTCCCGAGCTTTCCTATGCCAATCCGCGCCAGCCGGCGCTGACACGCTGGTTCATTCATTCGGTTGAAGGCCTGTCGGGCCGCGACCGCTACACAGCACTTTATGATTTCTGGCGCCGCCAGGTCGTGCCGACAGGCGAACGCGTGTTCAGCCGTATGCTCGAACTGATCGACGTCCGCGTGCGGACATCGGATCAGTGGCCGCCGGCACAGTTGCCGAACACGCCGCTGGTGATCGTCGCCAATCATCCGTTCGGCATTGGTGACGGCATTGCCGTGCTGTCGTTGGTCGAGCAGCTCGGACGCCCGTTCCGGGTAATGATTCACAAGGACCTGCTCAAGATCCGCGAGATGGAGCCTTACTCGCTGCCAATCGACTTTTCCGAGACCAAGGACGCGCTGAAGAACAACATGGCCGTGCGCCATGAGGCGGTGCGGCTGTTGAAGGAAGGCGTCACCATCGTGGTGTTTCCGGCCGGCGGTGTCGCCACCGCGCCGAAGGGCTTCGGTCAGGCACGCGACTTGCCGTGGAAGATGTTTCCCGCCCGTCTCGTCCAGGACGCCAGGGCGTCGGTCATCCCGATGCATTTTTCCGGGCAGAACGGCAGGCTGTTCCATCTGGTCAGCGGGCCGATGAACATGGCCGAGCGCGACGGCCGGGTGGCGAAATTCGTCGGCAAGGCCTCGCTGACGCTGCGCACGTCGCTGCTCATCCACGAATTCGCGCGGCTGTCCGGCAAGGCGATAGACGTGCGCGTCGGCGATGTGCTGAGCTGGAGCGAGCTGGAGCCGTTGCGCGACCGCAAGGCATTGCTCGACCGGCTGTATCGCGGCGTGTTCGATCTGGCGCCAATCGTGGCGCGCCGCCGGATTCCGTTCCTGCCAGCGCGGACCAAGATGGCAGCCTGAACCAGGAAACCTGCCGCGGAAGGTTAGTCCGCGCCTTCTTCGGGATCCATCGCCGCGGCCTCGGTGGCCAGAACCTCGATCTCCTGGTTCTGCCCGGCCACGACCGTAAAATCCTTCTGATAGATGCGGTCGCGGTTCTTGGCGATGATGGTGTAGTCGCCCTCGGCCAGCACCATCGAGGCGAAGGCGCCGACGGTTTCCTTGATCGGATCGCCCGATTCATTGAGCAGCGACCAGGACGTATCGGCGATTGCCTCGCCACCGGTTTCGCGCACCAGCTTCATGGTGATCTCGGCGGCGTGGTGCTCGACGGTGGCTTCGGTCAGCTTGCCGGCCTCGACACGGATGTCGGAGCGGATGACCGCGTTGACCGCGCCATAGGTCGAGACGACATGGTAGATGCCGGCGTTGAGCCGCACGACGCTGTTGGGCTCGACATCGGGAATGATCAGCGCGCGGTCGCCATTGGCCTCGGCGGTGCCTTCGTAGATCGAAAATCGCAGCTTCTTTGGTGGAATGCGCACGCCGCCGGACAGCACTGCGTCGAGCTTGAGGCCGCCGGCGTCGAGCACGAGACTTTCGCGCTTGGCGTCCTTGCCGACAGTGATGCGCTTGGTGGCGCCGGCCCGGCCGTAGGAGGCGTGAACCAGATAGCTGCCGGGTTCGAGCTGGAAGACGGCGGTGCCGCCATGGGAGGAGGCAACCATCGGCAATTTGCCGTTGACGGCTTCGGGCTTGAAAACCCGCCAGACGATGCCGCGCGTGATGTCGGAACCCTTGTCGGTCAGTTGGGCGGACAATGTGATGGCGCCGCCGCCGCTCAGCGCCAGTGACGTCTCGCCTTTCGGCGTCGCGTAGCTCGAAATTCCCGGAAGCTTCAGGTCGGTGACACCGTCGACGTTCTGCGCCACGGCAAGCGAAACCGGCGCCATGAATATCAGCGCGCCGAGCCAGACCAGGAAAAGACGGACAGTCCCCTCAAACATGCCTTGCGTTGAAGCCCATGGCGGTGGCAATTTCAAGGCTTAAGAGTTGAAACGACTCTTCCCTCCGGCGTATCCCGCGCCAATGCCCGAGCCGCCCGAATTCCCGATGGCGCGCTTCAGCTCAAAACAGAATGTCCAGGAGACTTGCGCCCATGGCGTCGCCGATCATCGACTTCCTGCTCACCCGAAACTCCGCACCGATCCCCGATCTGAAGGAGCCGGCGCCGAGCGATGCGGAGATCGCGACGATGATCACTGCTGCCTCGCGGGTGCCTGACCATGGCCGGTTGGAGCCCTGGCGCTTCATCCTCTACCGTGGCGACGCCCGCGTCGAGATCGGCAGGCAACTGGCAGCGCTTGCAGAGCACCGGGAAGGTCCCTTGTCCGAAGGCCGCCGCAACCAGGAACTGGCGCGATTCTCGCGCGCGCCACTGGTGATCGGCGTCGTTTCGATCCCCAGGGACAATCCAAAAATCCCGCAATGGGAAATGTTCCTGTCGGGCGGCATGGCGGCGATGAACCTGATGATAGCAGCGAATGCGCTGGGCTATGGCACCAACATGATCAGCAACTGGTATTCGGATGTGCCGGAGGGCAGGGCGCTGCTGGGGCTGGCGCCGCAGGAGCGGGTCATCGGCTTCATCCATATCGGCTCCTATGCCGGCCCGGCACCGGAGCGGCCCCGGCCCGATCCGGCAAAGCTGTACAGTGACTATTCGGGGCCGTGGGCGGGCTGAATGTTCTACGAACCCTCAAAGGGCCACGGCCTGCCGCATGACCCTTCGAAGGCGATCGTGGCGCCGCGTCCGATCGGCTGGATTTCGACACTGAACAGGGCTGGTGAGATCAACCTCGCGCCATACTCCTTCTTCAATGCCGTTTCTACGCGGCCTTTCATCGTCTGGTTCTCCTCCGAAGGCGAGAAGGACAGCGCCTCCTTCGCCCAGGAAACCGGCGAGTTCGTCGCCAATCTCGTCAGCCGCGATCTCGCGGAGAAGATGAACCGCACATCGGTCAATGCTCCGCGCGGCGTCAACGAGTTCGTCTATGCCGATCTTGCCATGGCGCCGTCTCGGCTGGTGGCGCCGCCGCGCGTGGCGGCAGCGCCGGCCGCGCTCGAATGCCGGGTGACGGAAGTCTTTCGGCCAAAGGCGCTGGACGGATCGCCGACAAGCGCTGTGATTGTTGCCGGTGAAGTGGTCGGCGTGCACATCGACGACGCCTTCCTGACAGACGGCCTGTTCGACATCACCAAGGCCGGCAATGTCGCCCGTCTCGGCTATATGGATTATGCCAGCGTCGACGAGGTGTTTTCGATGCGCCGGCCGCGCTGGGACAAGGACTAGATATCAGGCTTGGCCAGCGCCTTGCCGGCACTCTTTCGCCGCCTGGCCGTCATGACGGTGCGCACATAGCCGGGCTCGCCGATCCGGATGCTTCCATCGGGCAGGCCCAGTATGCGGTCGAGAGCGATCTCGTAGAGCCTGACGCGTTTCTCCAGGGCCTCGATCGCGATCTCCATGTCGGCGTCGCTGCCGCCGGCAATTGCCTTGGCAACGACGTCATGCGTGGCCATGCCGAACTGCATGACGATGTCGGCAACACCTTCCGGATCGAAGGTCCTGAAAGTGCCGTCTTCGATCCCTTGCCTGATGATCTTGACCAGCAGAGGTGAAAACGACGCGCTGGCGGCCAGATTGATACGGTGGAAAAGCACCAGATTCTCAGGCCGAAACATCGTCTCGAAAAGAGTCCAAGCTTCGGGCGCGGTCTCGATCTTTGCCCGCCGCGACTGGCTGAGCAGGCCATTCAGGCGGCCAAGCGGGTCTAGGTCCGGATCGTCGATTATGTCTTGCACCCCAGCCAGTGCCTGTCTTGCAAAGCGATCGGCCAATGCTTCCAGAAGAGCCTCCTTGGAGGGGAAGTAGTGATAGAAGGCGCCCTTCGAGACGCCGGCGGACGCAATCACGTCGTTGAGGCTCGCTTTGTCATAGCCCTGCGTCAGGAAAAGGGTCTGGGCATGGTCCAGAAGCTCTTCTCGCCTGAACTCTGGATGCTTGATGACACGGGGCATGATGAACCTTCTGCACAGTTCGCTTGAATTACAGACCGATGGTCGGTATGGTAGACCAATGGTCTGAAATTGCCAGTGCAGTGAGCGGATATCATGAAAGGTCGATCATGATCGCGAAATTGGTCCTCCAAACATTCGTCTGGTTTGGCGCCATGGGCGCCTTGCTCTTCCTGTCGGCCGGCACGCTGCGCTGGCCGGGGGCCTGGGTCTATCTGGTGGGGATGGTGGGGCTCAGTCTCACCTTGGGCGTGGCGCTGGCAAGGCGCGATCCCGGCCTGATGAATGAGCGGTTGAGTTCTCCTATCCAGAAGAATCAGGACACGGCCGACAAGGTCCTGCTGTCCATACTACTGTTCGCCATCTTTGGTTCGCAGATATTCATGGGGTTCGACGTCCGTTTCGGCTGGTCCGTGGTTCCCGTCTGGGTGCAGGTGGTCGGCGTGCTCGTCCTGCTGCTCGGAATCTGGATCTGCTATCTGACGATGCTGGAGAACAGTTTCGCGGCGCCCGTGGTGAAGATCCAGGATGAACGCGGACAACGTGTGATCTCCACGGGGCCTTACAGCTACGTCCGCCATCCGATGTACGCCGGCGCCATCCTTTTCTTCGCCGGCACTGCACTTCTGCTTGGTTCCTGGTGGGGGCTGGCGTCGGTACTCGTGATCGTCGTTCTCCTGGCCATCCGCACCTTCATTGAAGAGAAGACGCTTCGCACCGGCCTGCGCGGCTATGACGACTATGTGGCCCGGGTCCGTTACCGCCTGATCCCATTGGTTTGGTAGCAGGCGCTCAGGCGGAAACACCTGCCGCCTTTGCCCGCGCCAGAAGCCGCTCGGCTAGCCGCAGATGCGGTCGATCGAACATCTTGCCGTCAATGCCGACGACGCCGGGATTTCCCGCTGCCGCGAACGCGGCGACGATTGCTGCCGATTGTCTCACGGCCTCGGCCGACGGCGTGAAGGCGGCGTTGATGACCGGCACCTGATCGGGATGGATCGCCATTTTGCCGGTGAAGCCATCGCGCTCGGCCTCCGTGCATTCCACTTCGAAAGCCGCTATGTCGCGAAAATTCGGGAAGACGGTGTCGATCGCCGCGACCTCCGCCGCACCGGCGGCAAGTATGGTCATGGTGCGAGCGTGGCGGAGCACGTCCGTGTAGCGGCCATGCTCGTCGCGGACGCTGCGCGCGCCGATCGCCGCCGACAGGTCTTCAGCGCCCCAGGTGAGGCCGGCAAGCCGCGCACTTGTCCCGGCATAGGTCGCCGCCGCCAGCACGCCTGCCGGCGTTTCGGTGATGATCGGCAGGATCTTGATCGCGCCGTCGGCCAAGCCATTTTCGGCCTCGCGCACCCTGAGCTTTGCCGACAGATGCTGCACATCCTGGCCGCTGTTCGACTTGGGCAGCATGATGCCGTCGGGTCGTGCCGGCACCAACGCCGCCAGATCGTCATCCGTCAGGCCGGTCGTGAGGTCATTGACCCTGACATAGATGGCTGAACTGGTTTGCGCCCTGCGTTCCAGGATGAAGCGCGCCGCCACCTCGCGCGCCAGCGCCTTGTTGTGCGGCGCCACGGAATCTTCGAGGTCGACGATGATCACGTCGGCGCCGGCACCAAAACTTTTTTCCAGTTTCCTCTGGGAATCGCCAGGGACGAACAGCAGCGAACGCATGCGTCAGATCGCCTTCTTCAGCATCATCGCTTGCCTGGTGCATTTGGCGACGAGATCGCCATGCTGGTTGTAGGCGCGATGCTCGAATTCGACGATGCCGCGATCGGGTTTCGACCTGGATTCGCGCACCGAGATGACTGTCGTCTCGACCCGGATGGTGTCGCCATGGAAGACCGGATGCGGAAACACGGTCTCCTTCATGCCGAGATTGGCGACCGTAGTGCCGACTGTGATGTCATTGACCGAAATGCCGATCATCAAGCCGAGCGTGAACAGCGAGTTGACCAGCGGCTTGCCCCATTCGCTCTTGGCGGCGAAATCGAAGTCGATATGCAGCGGCTGCGGGTTCAGCGTCATTACCGAAAACAGCATGTTGTCGCTTTCGGTAACGGTCTTGCGCAGCGTGTGCTGGAAGACATGGCCGACAACGAACTCTTCGAGATAAAGCCCGCCCATTTCTTTCTCCTCAGGTGCTTGACGGTGATAGGCGCTGCAAATCAGCCTCGCAAGCCAGTTAATGAACATGGTGAACGGTTCGTAAACCAATTCTGCCTACGGTCGTCAGTGGGGTCAGAAGCTTCTGACAAGGGGCGTAAGCAGGCGGGCATGGTTGTTGTTTCGCATTTCCTGAAATGGATCTACACGGCCAGGGTGTCGGAGCGTGCCGCGGCGGCGAGCGCTCTGGCCCGGGCCTATATCAATTCCGAATTGCCTTTCGAGGACCGTTGCGCCGCCGAGGCGGCGCTGACGCTTTTGCTCGACGATGCCTCGTCGAAGGTGCGGCTGGCGATGGCCGAGGCGCTGTCGATGAGCCACCACGCGCCAATGCAGATCATCAGCGTGCTGGCCTCCGACCAGCCGGAAGTCGCCGGCGTGGTGCTGGCCCGCTCGCCGATGCTCACCGACGCCGACCTGATCAACCGCGTGGCTTCAAGTCCGAAGGCGACACAGAAATTGATCGCCGACCGGCCAGTCGTCTCGATGGCGCTGTCGGCGGCCATCGCCGAGATCGGCGAGGCGGACGCCTGCGCCGTGCTGCTCGCCAACAGCGGCGCCGACATCGCCTCGCTCAGCTTCCGCCGCATGGCGGAACGGCATGGGCACCTGCCGCTGGTGCGTGAGGCGCTGATATCGGATATCAGGCTGCCGGCCGACTGTCGGCATATGCTGCTCGTCAAGCTCGGCGAAATGTTGAAAACGTCGCCACTGGTGATGGCGATGATGGGCGCGGCGCGAGCCGACCGCGTCATGCGCGACGCCTGCGTCAAGGCCTCGGTGACGCTGATCGAGGGCACGCGCCAGGAAGAACATGCGGCGCTGATCGAGCATCTCAGGCTGCGCGGCGACCTTACCGCGAGCTTTCTGATCCGCACCATCGCGCATGGCAAGGTCGATTTCTTCGGCTCGGCGCTGGTCGCGCTCAGCCAGCAGTCCGAACAAAGGGTAAGGGCGCTGCTTGCCGGCGGGCACGATGTCGCCTTGCAGGCGCTGTTCCGCAGCGCAGGACTTGCCGCAGTCACCCATGCCATCATCCTGCGTGCGCTGAAGATCTGGCGCGAGGTCGCCAACGGCAAGCGCGTCGCCGGTGTGCAAGAGGTCAGCTGGCTGATGCTCAAGGAGGTGGGCGGGCAGTCCGCGGAAGGCGATCTTGCCACACTGGTCAAGTCAATCCATCTCGACGCGCTGCGCGAGAACGCGCGGGATCACGCGCTGGCGATCGCTGCCGCTTAGCCTTTATCCCTCGCGAAAAAGTCCGGGAAATCCTCCATCGCCGCGGCGATGATGCGCAGCGATGCTGCGATTTGCAGCAATTCGCCGGTGCCGTTTCGCTCGGCGATGTTCGCTGCGTACTGCCGGGCGACGGCGACGGTCGAGGTCTGTGGATCGCCGGGGGCGCGGAAAAGCAGTTCGCGCGCCAGTCCCCTCAGGAAGTTGGCGATCGAAAGCGCGGTCTCGGATGGAATGGCATGGCTTTGGCTTGCATCGCGCAGCCGAAGGACCTCCAGGCCGACGGTGACGGCGGCGACTCCGCCGCCCAGAACCGCATCGCCCTTCTGACCGGCATTCTGCACTAGCGGCATCAGCTGGTTGATGCGGTCGTAGGCGAGGCTCTCGAAGGCCGACCGCCTCGGCACCCGCTCATGCAGGCAAAGCCGCGCCAAATCCTCGCGCATGGCGCGCACGATGCGGTTGGCCGCGAGCCACGGATCGGCTGGCAGCACGACGATGAAGACACCGATCGCCAGCAGGATGCCGACCAGGATCGACGCCGACCCGGCGAAGAAGGGTACGGGATCGTAGGTCATCGCCTGGTGCGGGCTCAGGAAGGCGAGGAAGTTGATGGCGAAGGCCGTCGCCACGCCGACATAGCGTGGATTGGCCATGACCAGCGCCGTCGGTACAAGGATGGGCACGACAAACAGCATGAACCAGCCGAAGCCCGGCAAAGCGGGCAGCGCGATCTGGCCGACGAGAAAGGCAAAGGGCAAAGCGAGCAGCGTTCCCTTGAAGAAACCCCAGGCGACCTGCACAGGGTCGGGGCGAGCAGCAAACAGGCTCGATACGACAGCAACGAGGATGACCGTACCGGCCGCTTCCGACCATTTCGTCGTCAACCAGAAGGCCGCGACCAGCAGCGTGGCAAGGGCAGCGCGCAAGGCGTTACGCGATGCGCCGGCGTAATCGCGATGCACCACCAGCGCAGGCTGCCTGCTGCCCCTGGCCAGGCGCGTGGCAGGCGCGCGCAGGGCGTCGAGGCCGCGCAGCACCTGCTTGAGCGCCTCGGCGAAATCGGCGGCGATGGTCAGGCGGGTGATGGTGCCGACCCTGTCGTCGCCCTGGTCGGTCGAGGCATCTGGCATTTGCCGGGCGTTTCCGGAAATCGCATCGAGCCGAGCCACCCACAGCGCCGTATCGTCCAGCGCGCCGGGCTTGGTCGCCAGCTCGCTGACCAGCGACTGCAGTTCCGAGCGCACCGGGATGAGCGCCGCATTCTTCGGGGCGGCGTGCGAATGCAGCGCGCGTGCCGCCGACAGGGCCGAGAGCAGCTGTCCGATGGTGCGACGGACTGGATGGGCGCGCGGCGCGAAGCTCGGCGCCTCGAGCCTGGCATAGGCGCGCATCTCGCCGAGCGTCTGGGCATCAGTGATCAGCTTTCGGTGCAGCGTGGACAGCGTTGCCGGGTCGCCGCCGGAGAACGCACCGCCGGCATAGGTGGCAAGATCAAGGATACAGCGTTTCAGGCGCGAGACGATGGCGTCGCTGGCCAGTTTTGGCAGGATCAGGCGGCTGGTCAGGCCGGCGCAGACAATGCCAAGCACGATCTCGGCACATCGCGCGACCGCGAGGTCGACGACGAGATGCGGTTGTCCGAAGGCGGGCAGGCCGATGATCATTGCGGTGTAGCCGGCGAGCGCGGCGCCATAGGCTTCCGGATTGCGCAGCAGCGACGAGACGAAGGTGCAGATGCCGATCCAGACGGCAAGCACCGTCACCAGCACCCAGGGGTTGGTGCCGAATACGGTGGTGATGCCGATCGCCGCGACGCCGCCGACCAGCGTGCCGAGCAGCCGGTAGAAGCCCTTCGCCAGCACCATGCCGGCAACCGGCTGGGCGACGATGAACACCGTCATCATGGCCCATTGCGGGTGGTCGAGTTTTAGGGCGTAGGCGGCCAGCAGTGCGATCAGCCCGGCTGAAACGGTGCGAAGCGCGAAAATCCAATCCGACCGCGTCGGTTGCGTCAGGTCGGCCAAACTGGTTTCGAAATAGCCTTTCAGCCGTGCCGCAATCACACGCTGGTCTCCATATCAGAAGCGCAAGCTAAACCGGCTGATGGCTAGATATCCAGCACTTCCGTCTCGGCGAATTCGGCGCGTTCCTGGATGAAGCGGAAGCGGGCTTCCGGCTTGGTGCCCATCAACGCATCGACGGCGTCCTTGGTCGCCGCCTCGGCGTCGATCACGTCGATCCTGAGCAGCGTGCGCTTCCTCGGATCCATGGTGGTTTCCTTGAGCTGGGCCGCCATCATCTCGCCCAGGCCCTTGAAGCGGCCGAGTTCGACCTTGCCGCGCCCGGTGAATTCGGTGCGCAGGAGCTCGTCCTTGTGCGCGTCATCCCGGGCATAGGCGACCTTGCCGCCTTGCCTGATCGAGTAAAGCGGCGGCACCGCCAGATAGAGGTGGCCACCACGCACCAGCGCCGGCATCTCCTGGTAGAAGAAGGTGATCAGCAGCGAGGCGATATGGGCGCCGTCGACATCAGCGTCGGTCATGATGATCACGCGGTCGTAGCGCAGATCCTCATCGCGGTACTTCGAACGCGTACCGCAGCCGAGCGCCTGGATCAGGTCCGAAATCTGTTGGTTGCCGGCGAGCTTGTCGTTGCCGGCGCTGGCGACGTTGAGGATTTTTCCGCGCAGCGGCAGGACGGCCTGGCTGGCACGGTCGCGCGCCTGCTTGGCCGAGCCGCCGGCCGAGTCACCTTCGACGATGAACAGTTCAGCGCCGGCCGCGGCATTCTGCGTGCAATCGGCGAGCTTGCCCGGCAGCCGCAGTTTGCGCACCGCGCTCTTGCGCGACACCTCTTTTTCCTGCCGTCGGCGCACCCTCTCGTCGGCGCGCGCGATCACCCATTCGAGCAGCTTCGAGGCTTCCTGCGGATTGTCGGCCAGCCAATGGTCGAACGGATCGCGGATCGCGGTCTCGACAATTCGAATTGCCTCGATCGTCGCCAGCCTGTCCTTGGTCTGGCCGACGAATTCCGGCTCGCGGATGAACACCGACAGCATGCCCGCCGCCGAGATCATGACGTCTTCCGAGGTCACGATCGAGGCGCGCTTGTTGCCGACGAGATCGGCATAGGCGCGCAGGCCCCGCGTCAGCACGTTGCGGAAGCCGGCTTCGTGGGTGCCGCCTTCGCCGGTCGGGATGGTGTTGCAGTAGGAATTGATGAAGCCGTCGCCGCCGAACCAGGTCACCGCCCATTCGAGCGAGCCATGGCCGCCTTGTTTCTCGCTCTTGCCGGCGAAGATTTCGCGAGTCACCTGGAAGTCGTCGCCGAGCGATGCCTTGAGATAATCCTTCAGGCCGCCGGGAAAATGGAATTCAGCCTTGGCCGGTGTCTGATCTTTTTCCTTGATCAGCGACGGATCGCAGGTCCAGCGGATCTCGACACCACCGAACAAATAGGCTTTCGAGCGCGTCATGCGGTAGAGCCGCGCCGGTTCGAACGCAGCGCCCTTGCCGAAAATCTGCTCGTCGGGGTGGAATCGGATCTTTGTGCCGCGCCGGTTGTGGATTTCGCCCAGTTGCTCCAGGCCGGTCACGGGAACGCCGCGCGAGAATTTTTGTCGATACAGTTGCCGTCCCCGCGCGACCTCGACCTCGAGATGGTCCGACAGCGCGTTGACCACGGACACGCCGACGCCATGCAGGCCGCCTGATGTCTCGTAAACCTTGGAGTCGAACTTGCCGCCCGAATGCAGCGTCGTCATGATCACTTCGAGCGCCGGCTTCTTGAACTTCGGGTGCGGATCGATCGGGATGCCGCGGCCATTGTCGGTCACGGCGAGATAGCCGTCGGCCGAGAGCTCGACATCGATGAAGGTGGCATGGCCGGCTACCGCCTCGTCCATCGAATTGTCGATGACCTCGGCGAACAGATGGTGCATCGCCTTGTCGTCGGTGCCGCCGATATACATGCCTGGCCGGCGGCGCACCGGCTCCAGCCCTTCCAGCACCTCGATGTCGGCAGCGCTATAGCCCTCGCTGCCATCCTTGATTGAGGCAGGACGCTTGGTGGCCTGCACCAGCGGATCCGCCGGGCGCGCCGGTGTGCGAACCGGCTGCGGCTGCTTGTCCATATTGCCGAAGAGATCGTTGTTGTCGTCCATGCCTGCCATAGGGTCCGGTGCTGCGAATCACCTCGCGATACTGCCACGCTTTTCAGCGCCAAGCGACCGAGGTTCCTGTTCCGTTCGGGGATCTGATCCCTCTTAACCCAAAACCATTCGATAACCAAGCTGGCGGAAATAGGTCCGATGCCGCCGCGCAAGATTCCTGATTCTTTAACAATGCGGCCTAGCGTGAGCCCAACAAAACAAGAAACTGCTGATATCAGGGGTTTAGGCGTGAGGGGCAAGGCCATATCGATGATCGGCATCGCCGCCGTTTTCGGGGCGATCTCGATCTTTGCCGCGGATTTCTGGGTCAAAAGCCAGGCCAAGGCGGATTCCGAAGAGAAGACGTCGTCGATCCCGGCACTTGTTGTGCCGAAGGTCGAGTTCAAGACCATCGTGGTGGCGAATGCCCCATTGCGCTACGGCATGGCGCTCGACCGCGCGCAGCTCAGCGAAATCCCGTGGTCGCAAGAGGCCGTGCCGCAGGGCGCCTTCACCACCATCAATGCCTTGCTCGCCGACGGCACTCGCGTGGTGCTGTCGCCTATCGAGGTCAACGAACCGGTGCTGCTGACCAAGCTGTCTGGGCCAAATGGCCGCGCGACGCTTTCCAACATGATGACGCCCGGAATGCGGGCGGTCACCATCCGCACCGACGAGATAGCCGGCGTCGGCGGCTTCGTCACGCCCGGTGACCGCGTTGACGTGGTGCTGACGCGCGATGCCGGCGAAATTCAGGAAGTGGCCAAGAATGCGCAAGGGGCCGCCGGTTCGACCATCACCTCCGAGATCGTCGTCGCCGATGCCAAGGTGCTGAGCGTCGGGCAGGGCGCCGACGAGCGCCAGACGACGCCGCAGATTTCCAATTCGGTGACTATCGAGGTGACGACAGACGGCGCGCAGAAAGTGGCGTTGGCCCGCACCGTCGGCACCTTGTCCCTGTCGCTTCGATCCGCCAGCGAAGGCGGTGACGGCAAGAACGGCGTCACCACCATCTCCTCCTTCGGCGGATCGGTCGCCTCGGATGTGCAGGCCGCGGCCGGCTCGGTGTTCGACGCCGTCACCAAGGAGCCGGAGAAACCGAAGTTCAAGACGGTCATCGTCACGCGCGGCACGAAGGCCGAGGAATACCAGGTTCCTTCGCGGGACCAGAAATAAGCCAGTGGGGACTGGGTGAGGGACGGGACAATGTTCGGGCTGTTCACATATCGGGTCATGGGGCGGTTGCGCATTTTGCGTGCGGTGGCTGTCGCGTCTTCGCTGGCTGCTGCCGCGATGCTGGCTTTCGGCGCCTCGGCGAGAGCTGACAACGACATCGTCTATGTGTCGTCGACCAAGAATGCGTCGATCAAGGTTGCCAAGGGCAAGCCGAAGACGATCATGACCAGTGCCGCCTTCTACCAGATCGTCATCGGCGATCCGGAGATCGCCAACGTCAATCCGCTGACCGACAAATCCTTCTACGTGCTCGGCAACAATCTCGGCACTACCGGCATTGCGCTGTTCGATGAGAAGAAGCAGCTTGTCGGCACCGTCGACATCGAGGTGACGCTCGACACAGACCAGCTGGCCAGCACCATTCGGGCCAGCGTGCCGGATGCCAGGATCAAGGTCGGATCGGCCAACGGCCGGGTCGTGCTGTCGGGCGAGGCGGATGACGCGGTCGCCGCCGAAAAGGCAAACAAGATCGCGACGCGCTTTTCCGGCACCGAGGAGGTCATCAACTCGGTCAACATCTCATCGTCGCAGCAGGTCCAGCTCAATGTCCGCTTTGTCGAGATCAACCGCCAGGCGGGTCAGGATCTGGGCGCCAAATACGCCGCCAATTTTGCCTACGGCCTCGGTGGCCGCGATGTCTCGATCGATCCGGGTACAGTGCCGGCCGCCGGCACCGGCGAGATCATCGGCAGGCTTTTGTCGAACGGCGTGTCGATCGATATCGCCATCAAGGCGCTAGAAGAGCGCGGCCTGGCGCGGCGGCTGGCCGAGCCTAACCTGATCGCCCGTTCTGGCCAGACAGCGAGCTTTCTCGCCGGCGGCGAATTTCCGATCCCGGTCTCCGAGGACGACGGCAAGATCTCGGTCAGCTACAAGAAATACGGCGTCAGCCTGGATTTTACGCCTACGGTTCTGAAAGACGGGCTGGTCAGCCTTGATATTGCGCCGGAAGTCTCCTCGATCGACGCATCGGCCTCCTACAATATCGGCACCATCTCGGTTCCCGGCTTCATCGTGCGCCGTGCCAGGACGTCGGTCGACCTGAAGAACGGCCAGAGCTTCATGATCGCTGGACTGCTGCAGTCGCAAAACGACATCACCACGTCGCGCATTCCCGGCCTCGGCAAGATGCCGGTGCTTGGGGCGCTGTTTTCCTCGAAATCCTATCAGCGGCGCGAGACCGACCTCGTCATCATCGTGACGCCCTATCTGGTCAAGCCGGTCGATCCGTCGAAGAAGCTCGTCGAGCCGACAGATGGCACGCAGCCGGCCAGCAACGCCGACTATTTTCTCAACAACACCGAGGAAGTGAAGGATTCCGATGCCGGTCGCACCGTGGCGCTGGCAGACGGCCGCGTCACTCAACCTGCAGCGGCCGCTTCGGCTGGGCATTTCCTCGACCTGCCGAAGGATTGAAGCCATGCGTCTGGTCTTTGGATCGAGCGTCGCCTTGCTGCTGACCGGCTTTGCCGCCGGCTGCACCAGCGACGACTATGTGCGCAGCGAAGGGCCGACGGCCGGCGCCGGAAATGCGCAGGCCGCCAACACCGTCATGCAGATGGTCGATCCCTGGAAATACGGGGTCCAGAACACCAGGCTCCTGGTGCCGGCCCAACGAGGCAGTGCCGCGGCTGTCACACCCGATCAGGCGGCCGCTGCCAAGGCGTCGCAGTCCAGCACGACCAATTGATCCCACGGGCAAATGATCCAACGGTCGATCGACCTGACAGGCTGACAGAATGGCAAACGGCATCAAGACCAGGAAGATCCTGCTCGTATCGACCGACAGGACATTTGCGCAGGACACGCGCACCGCATTTTCCGCCTCCGAGATCATACAGCTCTCGACGGTGGAGAAGAACGTCACCGAGTTGCGCGGCGAGATCCAGGAAGCCGACTTCGGCGCCATCATCGTCGACATGGATGCGGCAAGGCTGGAGGAGGTCGAGTCGCTGCAGCGCATTATGCGCCGGCTGGAGGACAAGGTTCCGGTCGTCGTCGTCACCCAGGAGTTCAACGCCGCCGCGGTGCGCATTCTGGTGCAGCTCAAGGTCGCGGATTTCCTGGTCAAGCCGATCACCACGGCCGATCTGGTGCGCTCCGTCGTGCGGGCGCTGCAGGGACCCGGGCGCGAGGAAAACACCGAATCACAGATCTACACCTTCATGCCTGCCGCGGGCGGCGTCGGCACCACCACGCTGGCGCTGCAGACCGCTTTCCAGCTGCATCACTCGGTGACGCGCGGCGCGTCGACCTGCGTCGTCGATCTCAATTTCCAGCAGGGCGCCTGTGCCGAATATCTCGACCTCGAACCGCGTTTCGACATCACCGAGATCGAGAACCAGCCCGAGCGTCTCGACCGGCAACTGCTCGACGTGATGCTGTCCAAGCATGCCAGCGGGCTGTGCGTGCTGGCGGCACCGGCGCATCCAGCAGAGATGCGCTCGTTCAAGACCGATGTCGTGGTGCGCATGCTGGACCTCGTTTCGGCGTATTTCGACAATGTCGTCATCGACATGCCACGCACCTGGTTTCCATGGACGGAAACCGTGCTGCTCGGTTCCAACAAGCTCTACATCGTCGCGGAAATGACGGTGCCGTGCCTGCGCCACACCCAGCGGCTGATCCAGGCGGTCTACGAGACTGCCGGCAAGGAAGTGAAGCCGAACGTCATCGTCAACCGTTTCGAACAGAAGATGTTCGACAACGGCATCAAGCAGGCGGACGTTCAGGAAATTCTTGGCGAGCATTTCGTCGGCGGCATCGCCAACAACTACCGGCTGGTGCGCGAAGCGGTCGATCGCGGCGTGCCGCTGCACGAGATCGATCCCAACGCCAATGTCGTCAACGATCTGAAAAAGATCATCCTGCCGGAGGAAGCGGTCCCAACTCGGGCGAAATCGCGCTCGCTGTTTGGCATCGGCCGTGGATTGCTGAAGAGGAAAGCCGGATGACCAGCCGCTTCTCCGCCCTGCAGAACCGCGATGCGCTTCCGCAGCGCGTGCCTGAGACGACGCCGGTCGCCCATCATGCCGTCGTCATTCCGACCAGCCGAAAGGCTTTGCCGGCAAAGCCGGACACAGCGCCGGCAAAGAATGCCAACAAGGTGCTCGATGCGCGCGTGCGTATCCACCGGCTGCTGCTCGAAGAGATCAATCTTGTCGCGCTGGAGCGTTTGCCGAAGGATGAGATGCGCCGGCAAGTGCATGATTTCGTGTCGGAAAAGACCAAGCAGGAGCGGATGGCGATCAACACCGTCGAGCTTGACGCGCTGGTCGACGACATCGTCGACGAGATGGTCGGCCTCGGTCCGCTCGAGCCGCTGCTCAAGGACCCCGACATCAACGATATCCTGATCAACGGCCATATGAACTGCTTTGTCGAAAAGAAGGGCAAGCTGCAGCCGGTCCACATTCCGTTCAAGGACGAGGCGCATCTCCTGCGCATCGTCAACAAGATCGTCGCCGCGGTCGGTCGCCGCGTCGACGAATCGCAGCCGATGGTCGATGCCCGCATGCTGGACGGCTCGCGTTTCAACGCGGCCATCCGCCCGGTTGCAGTCGATGGGCCGCTGGTGTCGATTCGCAAATTTTCCAAGAACAAGCTCGGCTTGCACAAACTGGTCGAATTCGGCGCCATCACCCAGAACATGGCCGAAGTGCTGGCGGCGGCCGTGCATGCCCGCAAGACGACGATCATTTCGGGCGGTACCGGCACCGGCAAGACGACCATGCTCAATGCGCTGTCGGCCTTCATTCCGGAAGACGAGCGGCTGATCACCATCGAGGACGCGGCCGAGCTCCAACTGCAGCAGCCGCATGTCGCGCGCATGGAAACGCGGCCGGCCAACATCGAAGGCCATGGCGAGCTGAAGCAGCGCGACCTGGTCAAGAACGCACTGCGCATGCGCCCCGACCGCGTCATTCTCGGCGAGTGCCGCGGCGAGGAGGCTTTCGATATGCTGCAGGCGATGAACACCGGCCACGAAGGGTCGATGGCGACCATCCATGCCAACACGCCTCGCGACGCCATTTCGCGGCTCGAGCAGATGCTTGGCATGACCGGCATGCCGATGACGGTGCAGTCGATCCGCAGCCAGATCGCCAGCGCGCTCGACCTGATCGTTCAGCTGACGCGCCTGTCCGACGGCAAGCGCAAGGTGACCAGTGTCGCCGAGGTGACCGGCATGGAAGGCGATGTCATCCAGATGCAGGAGATCTTCCGCTTCGTGCGTACCGGCATGGAGGCTGACGGCAAGATTCTGGGGCACTACGAGGCGACCGGCATCCGGCCGCGCTTCCTTGAGGATCTGCGCGCCATGGGCATCGAGTTTCCTGGACGATATTTCGAACCCGGCCGGCCGCAGGAGTAGCCAAGTGTTCGATGGAATGAGCGCGATCTATGTCGTTTATGCCGCGGCCGCGCTGACCGGCATCCTGATCGCCGAGGCCTGCTACCTGCTTTACGCCGGCCGCAGCGACAAACGCACCGCCATCAACCGGCGCATGAAACTGCAGGGAAGCAAGATCAGCCAGGAGCAGGTGCTTGTCCAACTGCGCAAGGAACGCGGCCTCGATGCGGGCACGCCGCTGTTTTCGCTGGATCGGTTCCGCGCTTTGCGAACCCAGTCGGGCATGGTCATGCCGCTGTCGAAATTCCTGATGATCACCTGCGGCATGGCGATGGCGATGACCCTGGTCGCCATCTGGTATGGCTTGCCGCCGCTGATGGGGCTTGTGCTGTTTGTGGTGCTTGTGCCGGTGCTGCCAGTGATCACGCTGCGCTTCAAGCGCAAGCGCCGGGTAAAGCGGTTCGGCATGCAGTTGCCGGAGGCGCTGGAACTGATCACGCGTGGCCTGAAGGCCGGCCATCCGGTGCCGGTAGCGATCGCCATGGTGGCGCGCGAGATGCCCGACCCGATCGGCACCGAGTTCGGCGTCATCGCCGACGAGGTGACCTATGGCTCCGATCTGGTTTCGGCGTTGAACTCGCTGTTCGACCGGGTCGGCCAGGAGGATCTGCCGCTGTTCGTCACCGCTGTCTCGATCCAGACCAGTTCGGGCGGCAATCTGCGCGAGATCCTCGACGGCCTGGCGACGACGATCCGCGAGCGCGGCAAGCTGCGCCGCAAGGTGCGCGCCATTGCGACAGAAGGTCGGATGTCGGCCTACATCCTGACAGCGGTGCCGGCGTTGCTGTTCACCGCCATTATGGCGCTGATGCCGGGCTTCTACCGCGACGTCTGGGGCGAGGCGAAAACCTGGTACCTGCTCGGTGGGTCTATCACCTGGCTGATGCTGGGCAATCTGATGATGTTCAAGATGTCGAATTTCAAGTTCTGACATGCAGGGCTTCATCGAATTCCTCGCCTCGCTTGCACCGACCTCGTTGATTCCGGTGGCCATCCTGATGCTGGCGGCGGGTGCTGCCGCTGTTGCCTGGCCTGTTGTCATGGCGAAGGGCGACCGCAACGAGGTCATGCGCCGGCTCAGGGTCGACAACGGTCCCGTGGCCGCCAAACCAGAGCCGGTGCAGAAGAAGAATACCGGCGTCGTGCGCGAGAAGGCGGTGAAGCGGGCGCAGGAATTCTACGCCAGGAGCGATCCGGAAAATGTCGCCCGGCTGCGCATGAAGCTCATCCAGGCGGGCTACATGGAGCCGCGCGCTGTCGGCACGTTCTTCCTGATCCGGTTCAGCGCGATGATCGGCACGGCAATCGGTGTGTTTGTGCTCAACCGATGGATGGCCAGCCCGGACGCGACGATGGCCAGTCGCTGGACATTCGTCATCCTGTCGGGAGCGGCCGGCTATTTCCTGCCCGGCCTGGTGTTGAGCCAGAAAGTGCGGGAACGCAGGCGTGAGTACCGCAACGGCTTTCCCGATTTCATGGACCTTATGATTGTCTGCTCGGATGCCGGCATGAGCATGGAGGCGGGCATAGAGCGCGTCTCCAAGGAACTCGCCAAGACCTACCCCGCGCTCAGCCAGAACCTGCAGCTGGTGTCGTTGGAACTGAGGGCAGGGCGCAGCCTCGACGATGCGCTGAAGGCGCTCGCCGACCGCCTCAGCCTGGACGAGGTGCGTTCCTTCGCCACGCTGCTGCAGCAGTCCAAGGAACTCGGCACCAGCCTGTCGGGGGCGCTGCGCGTTTTTTCCGACGACATGCGCCACAAGCGTATGTCGTTGGCCGAGGAAAAGGCGCACGCTCTGCCGGCCAAGATGTCGGTGCCGGTGGTTGTGTGCATCCTGCCGGTGGTGCTGATGATCGCGGCCATTCCAGTCATCGTCAAAATGACGGCGCACTAGCATGATGCCGAAAACTGTGAGGCTTCGATTCGACCTGAAATCGTCCGGCTCTAGCGAGCGCCCCACAAAAGCCCTAGCAAGGGGACTGACAAACCATTGTTATGACCGTACTCGGCCTTGCAGGTGAAAAGTCCATGCTGTTGCGCACCCTCTTCCTCGGCCTTGCCGCAGCCAGCCTGTCGCCCGCCTGGGCCGTGGCCGACGATTGCGGCGATGCCGCCGCCCTGGTGCAGCAGGCCTACCCCAAAGCTCGAAAGAGCGCCGACGGCACCTCGTTCACGCTCGAACCCCATTTCAGCATCGCCCTGACGGATGGCGACACGCCGTTTGGGTTGAGCTGCAAGATCTGGCCTGCCCATGACGACCTGCTGTTGGTAGCCGTGCCGCTGATCGACAGCGCCCAATCCAGCGACGATGGCCATGTCGGCGATATCGAGCTTCTGGTCGTCGACAGGAACAGCCTGCAGGTGCGCCAGCGCCTGCTTCAGCCGGGGCTGATCGCCGATGATGCCATCGCCATCCGCAAGATCGAATTCGATACCGGCCGCTACAGGCTGGCGCCCGGGGTCATGGCCCTCGGCCTGCGCATCGAAATCGCGAACCATTCGCAAGCCAACCCCTTCAGCGAAACCGACCTGCGGCTTTATGTTCTAGCCGGCGATGCCCTGCGCCTGGTGCTCGATGGCCTTGTCGTGGCCGGCAATGGCGGCGAGGGCGACACCAATTGCGCGGGATCCTTTCATTCGACTGAGGTCAGCCTGGCAATGAGCCCGACGAGCCATCACGGCTATCACGACATAGTCGCGCTCGAGCGGACGCAAACCGATGATCCGTCTCCCGACAAGGATGGCGAGTGCCAGTCCCATCCCGGCAAGCCGATGAACCGGACCTATCGGCTGCGCTACGACGGCAGCCGCTATCCGGTCCCCGAGGTACTCAAGGTCATGGGGCCGTGAAAGGCGCTCGCTACCTTGCTGCCGGGATTCTCTTGGGAATAAGTCTTCGTCTGGTGCCTGGTGGTTAATGGCTGGTGTGCCCGAAGCCGAATTTTGGCGGCGTTTCGGCACCGAAGTTTAATCGCCGCTGATATATTGTGTTTCCTGAAGAACGACCCGGCAATCGGGCGATGAGGCAGGGGCATGCGTCACAGTAATTTCACGGCAATGGCCGCAATGGCGGCCGTCTTGATGATGTCTGGCTGTACGACGAGTGGCGTCGACACCACCAAGACCACCGCCATCCAACCGGCGGCAAAAGACACCGAAACCTCCGATCTGGCGCAAGGCAAGGCGCAGTTTCGCGACGCCAATTACGGCCTCGCCGAAAAGCACTTCCGCAAGGCCGTCGAGTTGAAAGCCGACAATGCGGAGGCCTGGATGGGGCTCGCCGCTTCCTATGATGAACTCGGCCGCTTCGACTTCGCCGACCGAGCCTACGGCCAGCTTTTGAAGGTCGCCGGCCGCAAGCCGCAGATCGTCAACAATATGGGCTATTCGCAACTGCTGCGCGGCAATCGCAAGAAGGCCAAGGCGCTGCTGCTCGAAGCGAAGGCCGGCATGGCCGATCCCACCGTCGTCAACGCCAACCTCGCTCTCTTGAACAAGGGTTGATCTCGCATCCATGGGTCCGGTTTCGGGACACGGGCCATCGACGCTTTGTAAACCCTATCCGCAGGTTGCATCGATGGATTGCCTGAAAACCCGTATCTGAGGGCTGCCGCTGACCTAGAATGCAGCGCAACCGTCGACGCTCAAGAGGCCCTTGCCCGATATGCTGGACTTCAGTTCGCTCCTGCTCGCAGCCGCGCTGTCGGGCATATGCCTCAGCGTCACCATGTTTGCCATCTGGTTCACCGCGCCCAAGGCAGGTTTCGTGCTGACGGTTGCGTGCGGAATTCTGGTGCTCGTCGCGCATGTGATCCTGTTCTGGCGGTACACAAAGGATCCCGATCCACTGCTTTGCCAGATCGTGCTTGCACTGCTCAGCCTGGGGTTCCTGATCATCTGCTTGTCGGCCATGCAATTTCTGGGGGTGCCCGGCTACGGACGCGCCGTTGCACCGGCGCTAGCCGCCATGGCCATTTGTGCCGTCGTGACCTTTATGGGCTTTGACGGCATTGGCTTCATCGTCACCTACACCACGGTGACGGCGCTGCTGTCGGCGATCGGTGCCATGTTCTGGATCAACGGCAGTCACGACCGCCGCATCCTTCTGGTGGTTTCGTTTCTGAGCGGCACCTGCGCGATGTCGTTTGCGCTTTGCGGCGTGGTTCTGCTGACCAAGGGGCAATGGACGCTCGGGGTTGCGCCCGACAACTGGGCCGAACGATTGAATTCCGTCGTGGCGGTCGCCTGCATGACCGGGCTCGGAGCGTTGACGCTCTCCCTCCATCATCTGCAGGCGCAGATCGAACTCAAGGCCGAGACCATGACCGACCCGCTGACAGGGTTGCTGAACCGCCGGGCATTGACGTCGCTCTACGGCGAACGGAGTTTCGGTCCGTTCATGTCCATCGTCATGTTCGACCTCGACCATTTCAAGCGGACGAACGATGTCTACGGTCACCCGGTAGGGGATCAGGTCTTGTGCCGTTTTGCCGCCGTCATCAAGAAATATGCCCGGCCCGGCGTCGACGCTTTTCGCCTTGGCGGCGAGGAGTTCGCAATCGTCATGTCGCGGATGACGGACGAAAAAGCTTACGATCTCGCCAGCAAGATCGGCGTGGCGTTCGGCACCGAAATCGTCCCCACCCAGCTCGGCAAGTTGCGCAGCACGGTCAGCGGCGGCATCGGCTTTGGCGAGGCAAGCGGCAGCAGGCTGGACAACGTGCTCGCCGAGGCGGACGCGGCGCTCTATGCCGCCAAACGCGCCGGGCGAAATTGTGTCATCAGCCGCAAGAGGATGGGCAAGGCCGAGCCGATCAAGCCGGCCTTGCGCTCAGCGTAATTACTCCGCAGCCCCCAGATAGTCCGACAGCGGCGGGCACGAGCAGACCAGGTTGCGGTCGCCGGCGACATTGTCGATGCGTGACACCGGGGGCCAGTACTTGGCTGCCGTGTCGGCGTCGCCGGCCGGATAGGCCGCTTCCAGGCGCGAGTAGGGATGGGTCCACTGGCCGGCCAGCGCCTCGGAAGCGGTGTGCGGCGCGTTGACCAGCGGATTGTCGGCCAAAGGCCATTCGCCCCTGGCGACTTTTGCTGCCTCTGCCGATATGGCGATCATCGCCTCGCAGAAGCGGTCGAGTTCCCGCTTGGGCTCGGACTCGGTCGGCTCCACCATCAGCGTGCCGGCAACCGGGAACGACATGGTCGGCGCGTGGAAACCATAATCGATCAGGCGCTTGGCGATATCGTCGACACTGATGCCTGCACTCTCCTTGAGCACACGGGTGTCGAGGATGCATTCATGCGCGACGCGTCCCTGCCTGCCCTTGTAGAGCACCGGGAAATGCGCACCGAGCCGCGTCGCGATGTAGTTGGCGGACAGGATCGCCGTTTCGGTCGCCTGCTTGAGGCCCGAGGCGCCCATCATGCGGATATACATCCAGGTGATCGGCAGGATCGAGGCGCTGCCGAAGGGGGCGGCGGAGACGGCGTGCGCCGAGCCTTCGGTGACATGGCCGGGCAAATACGGCTTCAAATGCGCCTTGACGCCGATCGGCCCGATGCCGGGTCCGCCGCCGCCATGCGGTATGCAGAAGGTCTTGTGCAGGTTCATGTGGCAGACATCGGCGCCAATGTCGCCGGGACGGGCAAGCCCGACCAGCGCGTTGAGGTTGGCACCGTCGAAATACACCTGGCCGCCATGCTCATGGATCAGTGCGCAGAGATCGCGTGCGCCTTCCTCGAACACGCCATGCGTCGAGGGATAGGTGAACATCAGCGCCGCGAGATTTTGCGCATGCTCAGTCGCCTTGGCCTTCATGTCGTCCATGTCGATGTTGCCGTCTTCGGTGCAGCGCACGACGACGACGTTCATGCCGGCCATCGCAGCGCTCGCGGGATTGGTACCATGCGCCGAGGAGGGGATCAGGCAGACGGTGCGGTGGTTGTCGCCGCGTGAGCGGTGATAGCCGCGGATGGCGAGCAGGCCGGCATATTCGCCCTGGCTCCCGGCATTGGGCTGCAAGGTGACGGCGTCGAATCCGGTGATCTCTGACAGCCAGCCCTCCAGCTCGCCGATCATGGCACGGTAGCCTGTCGAGTGCGCGGCCGGGGCGAAAGGGTGCAGATTGGCAATGCTCGACCAACTCACCGGCATCATCTCGGCGGCGGCGTTGAGCTTCATGGTGCAGGACCCCAGTGGGATCATGGCGCGGTCGAGCGCCAGGTCCTTGTCGGCCAGCCGGCGCAGGAAGCGCATCATCTCGGTTTCCGACTTGTTTTCGTGGAAAACAGGCTGGGTCAGGAACTCCTTGCCGCGCGGCTTGCCGGGCACCGTGCTGTCGGCGGAGACACCAGCCTTGGCGCCGAACAGGGCCGCTATTGCGTCGAGATCGGCCTCGGTCGAAGTTTCGTCGAAGGCAATGCCGATATGATCGGCATCGACGGCACGCAGCAATCTGCCACCCTTTTCAGCCGCAGTGGCGATCGAAGCTGCCTTGCCCTTCACCTCCGCCGTCACCGTGTCGAAGCGGCTTGAACCGAGCACGGAGATACCTGCTGCTTTGAGCCCGGAGGCGAGACGATTGGCCAGCGTGTGGATGCGCCCGGCAATCGCCTGCAGCCCGGCGGGGCCGTGCCAGATGGCATAGGCAGTCGCCATGTTGGCGAGCAACGCCTGCGCGGTGCAGATGTTGGAGGTCGCCTTGTCGCGGCGGATATGTTGTTCGCGTGTCTGCAAGGCAAGCCGGTATCCGGGTCGCCCGTTGCTGTCGGTAGACTGGCCAACCAGGCGGCCGGGCATCAACCGCGTGAGCCTGTCGGAGACGGCGCAATAGGCCGCGTGCGGGCCGCCAAAGCCCATCGGCACGCCAAAACGCTGCATCGGGCCGACGGCGATGTCGGCGCCGAGCTTGGCCGGCGCGTCGGTCAGCGTCAGGCCGAGCGGGTCGGCGATGAAGACGACGATAGCCCCGGTCGCGCGCGCCTTGTCGATCGCTGCCTTGTGATCGCCATAGATGCCAAATGTATCCGGCCAGGAGACAAGCAGGGCGGCGGTGTTGTCGTCGATCGTTTCGCCATCGATCTCGATGCCGAGCGGCTCGGCACGGGTGCGCACCACGTCCAGCGTTTGCGAATGCGGCGTGCCGGCAAGTGCGACCTTGGTGCGCTTGTCGCGGTGGTGGCGCAAGGCGATGCCGACGGCTTCGGCCACGGCGGTTGCCTCATCCAGCAGCGAGGCCGAGGCCACCGGCAGGCCGGTCAATTCGGTGACCAGCGTCTGGAAGTTGAACAGCATTTCGAGCCGGCCTTGGCTGATCTCTGCCTGATAGGGCGTGTAGGCCGTGTACCAGGCAGGATTCTCGAACAGATTGCGCTGGATAACCGGCGGGACATGGACGCCGTGATAACCGGCGCCGATGAAGCTTTTCAGCACCGTATTCCCGGACATGACAGCCGAGAGTTCGGCCAGCGCTTCCGCCTCGCTCGCCGGTGCTGGCAGTGCAAGCGGCCGATCGAGCCGGATCGACTTCGGTACGGACTGGCTGATCAGCGTCTCGATCGAGGGCACGCCGATGGCGGCCAGCATCGCTCTGGTGTCGTTGAGGCCGGGACCGATATGGCGGGCCGAGAAGGGGTAGGGTGCTGCGGTCATGTCAATAAGTCCTGATATCAACCGATATGGGCTTTGTAGGCGGCCTCATCCATGAGACCGGCGAGCTGGCTTTCGTCGGCAAGCTTCATCTTCCACAGCCAGCCGGCCCCTGTTGCGGCCGAGTTGACCAGTGACGGATCCGACGACAGCGTGCCGTTGGCCTCGGTGATCTCGCCATCGACTGGCGCATAGACATCGGATGCCGCCTTGACGGATTCGACCACGACGGCGGTGTCGCCCTTGGTCAATTTTTTTCCGGTCTCCGGCAGTTCGACGAAGACGAGGTCGCCGAGCTGCTCCTGCGCGTAATCAGTGATGCCGACCGTGGCGATGCTGCCCTCGACGCGGAGCCACTCGTGATCCGATGTGAAATAGGTCGTTGCCATTGAGATCATCCTTTGCGGTAGCGATGGGGTGTGAAGGGCAGGGAACTGATATCGACTGGAATTTTCGTCCCGCGCACATCGGCGAAGACCCGCGTTCCGGGCTTTGCCAGAGGTGTCGAGACATAGCCCATGGCGACCGGATGGCCGGCCGAGGGGCCGAAGCCGCCCGATGTGACCTGGCCGGCCGGATTGCCGTCGGCGTCAAAAAGCGCGGCACCGCCACGCACCGGCTGGCGGCCTTCCGGCTTAAGCCCTACCCGCTTTTGCGCGGGTCCTCGTTCCACGGCGGCGCGGAGCGCATCGGCGCCGATGAAAGCGCCGGAAGCGCGGATGTCCTTTGGAATTGCCCACATCAAGGCGGCGCTGGCCGGATCGGTCTCCGGCGTGATGTCCTGGCCATGCAGGCACAGTCCTGCCTCCAGCCGCAGGCTGTCGCGGGCGGCCAGGCCGATCCACAGCACGCGTTCGTCGCCGAGCAGCTTGGCGACGAGGTCGCGTGCATCGGCTTCCGGCAGGCCGATCTCGAAACCGTCCTCGCCGGTATAGCCCGACCGGCTCATGAACCAGTTTTTGCGCGGTTCGACACCATGCATGAAAAGCAGCGAGCCGGTCTCGATGCCGGCGCGGGAAAGGGCGGCCCAGGCTTCAGGACCCTGGATGGCCAGGAAGACGCGGTCGAGCGGCTCGACCCTGGCGTCGAAATCCGCGGCAAGTGCACGCAAATGCTTTTCATCGGCGACGGCGTTGCCTGCGTTGGCGACTACCATGAACCTGTTATCGCCAAGTCTGGTGACGATGAGGTCGTCCAGGATGCCGCCTGCCTCGTTGAGGAAAAAGGACAGTTTGGACTGTGAGATTTGGAGTGCGCCTGCATCCAAGGGGCAAGCGCGGTTGAGCAGCGCAACCGCCTCCGGCCCGCTGACTTCGAACAGCTTCATATGCGAGATGTCGAACAGGCCGGCCTGTTCGCGGGTGTGAAGATGTTCCTTCATGACGCCCGCCGGATAGGTCAGCGGCATCGACCAGCCGGCAAAAGCGCCAAAGCGCGCACCGGCGGTTACATGGATGTCTTCGAGGGGTAGGTGTCTTGTATCGTCGCCCGTCATGTCGTCTCCAGAGTCGCACGCAATCGGTCGCGAATGGCGACCAGTCCGTGCCCCTCTGTCTGAAGCCTGAGAGACTCGCGCAGCCGGAACTCTGTCAGCGGCGCTTACACCTTCGGCGCGGGGGCAAGCCCCGACTTTCCAGAGTGTCTTTCCCGTCTACGGTTCTTTTGCCTGAGAGATTTCGGGCGATTTCCCCTTCGGCGACAGCTCTCGCTGTTCTCTCCCGCAAACAGGTAGGACTCAGACCCTGAGTCCTCGACGCGCCATCCATAGCTCGCGCGCGACGGCTTGTCACCTGTCAGCGACATCTAAAGCGCGTGCATGCCATTCTTCAAAACCGCGGCACGTTTTGGGCGACATGCGTTGGCCGACAAGTCTTCGCTAACCACGCCGTTTGCCGGTTTTTCAAGACACTGCTGATATGTTGGCTTGTATGACGCTTGGGGCCGGCGCTTGGCGACGGCGGACGGGGACGACAAATGGGCGAATTGATCATGAGCGCGCCGGTGGCCGGGCTGACCTCGAAAAGCCGCATCGCCGCGGAGGACGTGGCGATGTTGCGCCATGAAGTGTTCGGCGATGGCGTCGTGACGCGCGGCGAGGCCGAGGCGCTGTTTGCGCTCGATGCAACGGCGAAGGACAAATGCCAGGAATGGCCGCCCTTCTTCGTCGAGGCGGTCACCGACTATATCGTCCACCAGGAAAAGCCGTCGGGCTATATCTCGCAAGACAATGCCGACTGGCTGATCCGCACGATCTCGCGCGATGGCATGGTCGACAGCCGGACCGAGCTCGAATTGCTGGTGCATGTGCTGGAACAGGCGAAATCGTCGCCGAGCCAGCTTTGCGTCTATGCGCTGGAGCAGGTGGCGCATGCCGTCATTGACGGCAAGGGGCCGCTGATGCTCGGCGGCACGCTGGCTCCCGGCCTCATCGCACAGGCGGAGGTTGAGCTGCTGCGCCGGATCCTCCATGCCCATGGCGGCGACGGCAACATCGCCATCACGCGCGCCGAGGCCGAGGTGCTGTTCAAGATCAACGAGTGCACTGCTCAAGGGCACAACGATCCGTCCTGGAACGAGCTGTTCGTCAAGGCGATCGCCAATTTCGTCATGTGCTCGGCCGGCTACGAAGCACCGACGCGCGATGTGGCGCTGCGCCGTGATGCCTTCCTCGAACATGCCGATCCGGAAATCGGCGGCTTCTTCAGCCGCATGATCTCCGGAGGCCTTGCCGGCATCATGGAAGCCTATCGGTCTCCAGGCGACGTCGAGGCCGAGTGGGAAGCCAAGAACAGGGCGGCCGAGGCTCTGGCCCGCCGCGCCGAGACGATCGATGCCGGCGAAGCCGGCTGGCTGATCGAACATATCGGCGTCGACAGGGCTCTTTACGAGAACGAACGGGCGCTGTTGACCCTGATCAAGCACGCCTCACCGGAAATCCATCCGGCGCTGAGGCCGCTGCTCGACAAGGTCGCCTGAGCGGTAGGGGTTGCCTGAGCGGTAGGGAGGCCTCGGTCAAAGCTGGGGTTGCCCGATTAGATCTGGCCGACGTCGATGTATATCCTTGCCAAGCCTTCCCTGACGGTCGACATGGCATCGGCGACGCTGATGGCGATGTGGTCGTGCATGAGCCTTGCGGCCCTGTTGGCATCGCGGGCGACCATGGCCCGGGCGATTTCGCTGTGTTCGGTGTAGGTCGTCGACAATCGCCGGTGCTTCTCCACTTCGATCTTGCGAACGAAATGGATGCGCGTGTTGATGCCTTCGAGCATGCGCGCCAGTTCGGGATTGCCCGACAGCCTGGCGATGCGGATGTGAAACTCCTCGTCCCTGGCGGTCAGCTCAGTGCTGGAAAACGAGTCGGCGCGCGCCATGGTGAGCGCCCACCAGTCGACGAGCGCGGCGAGTTCCTCATCAGTCGCGCGCTGGATCGCCAGCCTGACGGAGCGCTCCTCGAGCACCGCTCGCACGTCGGAAAGATTGACGATCTCGTCGACATCGAAGCCCCGGCAAAAGAAGCCGCGATTGGTCTGGAAAGTGATGAGTTCCTCCGTGACCAGCCGCTGGAGCGCTTCCCGGACTGGGCTGCGGCTGACATTCAGCCTGGCGGCAAGCGCCACTTCGTTGATGCGCTCGTTCGGCTTGAAGCGATAATCCATCGCCATGCGACGGATTTCTTCATAGACACGCGGGCCGGTCTTGATCGGCTTGGATGCCAACGCTGCGCTGTTGTCCCGGTTGCTTTGCCTGGCGGGTCGGAGCATGGCGTCGTCAAGCCTTTGCGGCGCTTGGTTCGGCGAACCGCGCCTGTGTGGGAAGGATGCCGTCGAGGGCGATCGGCGCTGCCCGGCCGGCGATCAGATCGGCGACGATACGGGCCGATCCATGCGCCATCGTCCAGCCGATATGGCCGTGCCCGGTGTTCAGCCACAGGTTTCGAATGTCGCGCCGGCCGAGGATCGGCAGGTTGTCGGGCGTCATGGGCCTCAGGCAGGCCCGCATCTCGGCGCGATCATAGGCGATGCCGCGCGGGAACAGGTCCTGCGTGACGCGCTTCATGAAGGCGAAATCCGAAGGCTTGTGGCTGCGATCATAGCCCGCGAATTCCGCGGTGGCGGTCACGCGGATGCGATCGCCCATCGGCGTGATGGCGACGAGATTGTGCTCATCGATGACAGGGAGTTTTGGAGCCAGCGCCTGATCGACGATGGGAATGGTCATGGAATATCCCTTGACCGGATAGATCGGCAGACCAAGGCCGATCTTGCGGGCGAGGACGGGGCTCTCGGCGCCGAGACACAGAACGTAGGTGTCGGCCAGAAACTCTCCCTTGTCGGTGACGATCCGGGTGATCGTTTCCTTTCTGCGTTCGATCCCCACGATCCTGGTCCCTGTCAGGATCTTGCCACCCCTATTTTCGACGATGGCCGCCAGCGCGCGCGTGAACTTGGCGGCGTCGCCGGTTTCGTCGGTCGGACACAATATGCCGCCGGCAATGTTGCCGCGCGACGAAGCCAGCGCCGGCTCGCGGTCAACGATTTCCTGCGCGTCTATGATGCGGATCTCCTGGCCGTCGGCCTCCAGCAGGCGCATGTTGGCGATGCCCTTGTCGAGCGCCTGGCGGTTGCGGTGGAAGTAAAGAATGCCGGCCGATGTCCTGTCGTACTGGATCGCTTCCTCCCTGACGACCGCCTGTAGGACCGATTGGGAATGGACCGCAAGCCGATGTTTGAGAAGGGTGTTGCGACGCGCTTTGGCGGCCGTGCATTGCATGAGGAAGCGCAGCGACCAGCTGTAGAGATGCGGGTCGGCGGAGAGCTTGAAACGAAGCGCCTGGTCTTTCTGGAACAGCGACTTCAGCAGGATTTTTGGCGCGGCCGGCGATGACCAGACGAAGGAATGGCCGGGCGCGATCATGCCGGCATTTGCCCAGCTAGCCCCTTCGGCCACCTGTGATGCCTGCTCGAGAACGGTGACCGTGTGGCCGTCCTTCTGCAACTGATAGGCAGTGGTGATCCCGACAACGCCGCCGCCCAAGATCAATATGCGCATCGCTGACCCGAATGGTTGTCGTTTCTATTGTCGACAATTCAACCGGAAGACGCTGGTCATTGTCAACGGCGCGTGGGTCGACGATCGATTCACCGTTCAGAGAGGGCGAAATCCCGGCACTTCCCGGTTCCCAAAATTCGAATGGAGCTCTTGACACGTTTGGCAAAGTTGTCGTTTTTATTGTCGACAATTCTGATTGGCATCAGGAAGGGGACTGCGCCATGGACGCCCCGCTTAGCCGCGCCGCGCTTGTCGCCGACAAGGAACACATTCCCTTCAAGATCGACGACGGCATCGGCACCCGCGCCAATCTCGGCCTGCTCGTCCTTCGGACCGACCAGACCATCGAGGATGAATTCCGCTATGCGCTGCCCGCGCGCGACATCGCGCTGTACGAGGCGCGGCTCTACAGCGATGTCGAGATCACGCCGGAGAACCTGATGAAGATGTCGGCCGTCATCCCGGGAACTGTCGGGCTCTTGCCGGACGTCAAGTTCGATGTGATCGGCTTTGCCTGCACGTCAGGAGCGTTAGTTATAGGCGAGGACAAGGTCGCCGAACGCGTTCACGAGGTGCTGCCGGGCGTGCAGGTGACCAACCCGGTGACGGCGGCACGGGCGGCGCTGAAGGCACTGGGCGTCTCGCGGATCGCGCTGCTCACCCCTTATCTGGCGAAAATCAATCATTCGCTACGTGCATCGCTGATGGCGCGGGGGATGGACATTCCGGTCATGGGCTCCTTCAACGAGGCGGATGACAATGTCGTTGCGCGCATCACGCCGGCATCGGTCAAGCAGGCCATCTTGGAAATCGGTGCGTCGAGCGACTGTGAGGCGGTGTTCGTTTCCTGCACCAGCATGCGCGTTGCCCGCATCATCGAGGACGTCGAGAAGGAACTGGGGAAACCGGTAACCTCGAGCAACCATGCACTTGCCTGGCACATGCTGCGGCTCGGCGGCATTGGCGAGCAGATTGCCGGAAAGGGCGAACTGTTTCGCCGCTCGCTATAGGTTGGCCATCTTTGGGGCCGCAGCGTTTGCGGTGTGCGATTCAGATTCCGCCGTACCAGTCATAACCATTGTCTTCCCAATAGCCGCCGCGACCGCCGCCGACAGTGGCGAAGCCGTCGACCAGCTCGATCTTGTAGAGATATTTCGGCATCTTGTAGCCGAGTTGGCGCTCGACGCGAACCCGCAGCGGAGCGCCGTTCTCGACCGGCAGCGGCTTGCCGTTCAGGCCATAGGCGAGGATCGTCTGTGGGTGGCGGGCATCGACCAGGTCGATGCTGCCGTAATATTTGATGTCGCCCGACAGGCTGCGGTCGATCGTGTCGAGGCAATGGAACATGACGTAACGCGCCTGCGGTTTGACCATCGCCTGGTCCAGCACCAGCGACAGCGGCGTGCCGGTCCATTTGGCGATGCAGCTCCAGCCTTCGACGCAGTCATGGCGGGTGATCTGGGTGCGGCTCGGCATATTCTGGAGTTGCTCGCGGCTGAGCGACAGCGGCTTCTCGACAAGGCCTGAAACCTCCAGTCGCCAGTCGGCAAAGTTGTTGGCGAGCAAGCCCTTGTAGACATCGTCATCGGGAGCGGTGACACCATTCGGCCGCTGCGGCTGGCGGATGTCGGCCTCGGTGAATTCCGGGGCGAGCGCGTCACTTCCGGCAAGCAGCCGCTGTGCGCGGTAGGTCAGGCCATTGGCGTTTTCGAGTAAACTGCGCAGGCCGCTGCCAACACCTAGCTGACTGTCGAAGGCGTCGCAGCCCGACAGCATGATGCCGGAGACGCCAAGACTGGCACCGGTCAGGAATTTGCGGCGGCTGATCTGGAATTTTGCCATGTCAGGCACTCCTCTCGGCTGTATCGTCCTGTGCGGGAGGATCTGTCCGATACCAGCCGGTGATGATCGAGCGCAGTTCGTTGATCGGGCCGGCGGCCAGGATCATCAGGATATGGACGACGAAGAAGGCGACCAATAGCACCATGACGGTGAAATGGATGGTGCGTGCCGTCTGCCGGCCACCGAGCAGATCGTTGAGGAACGGCAGCACCGAATTCATGCTCGGCGACATGGCCAGGCCGGTGATGATCATCAGCGGCAACAGCACGAACAGCACCCCGCCATAGGCCATCTTCTGCAGCGTGTTGTATTCGCGCCTGTGGTGGAATTTGAGCTTGGCGTGGTCGACGATGTCTTGCGGCAATCGCTTCAAATCGTCGAGGCGTGGCGCGAGATCGCGCCGCAGATGGCCGTTCACGGTGCTGGCGACAAACCAGACGATCAACGTTGTGGCCAGTATCCAGGCAAAGAAGAAATGGATGACGCGCGCGGTGCCGAGGTCATAGTAGGACGGGATGGTCGCCCAGGATGGAAAGGCGCGGGACGTCTCCTGGCCGGCCGGACCCGACCAGCCGAGCACGCCAGTGGTGTCCAAGCGATGCCCGAAGATTTCCGTGTAGCCGCGCGGACCCGCATCGGAATTCTCGGCGCCGATGGCGAAGATGGTGTTGTTGTAGTCGAAGCCCGATTCTTTGCCGATATAGAGCTGCGGACGGGCATTGAAGATCTGCAGGCCTGACAGCAGCATGAAGAACAGGGAGATGGCCCAAAGCCAATGCGTCAGCCGTGTCCAGCGCGACTGCCGGTAGATCAGCGTTTTGTCGTTCGACGCCGAAGCGCCTGGATCGGCGGCGGATTGGCTTCTGGCAACGGATTCCATCGTCTTTCGTCTCCCGGCCTCGCGGCATGGCCTGCGCGTTCATTGTCCTCCTGATACGTCGCGATCCAAACCGATGTTTCATCCGATCACGGATTTATTACGGACCGCCCAGGCTGACGGCGAGATTGACGGCGGCGGCGACGATGACCGTGTTGAAGAAAAACGACAGGATGGAATGGACAAGCACGACACGACGCATATGCGTGGTCGAGATGTTGGTATCGGCGGTCTGTGCCGTCATGCCGATCACCGTCGAGAAGTACAGGAAATCCCAGCCCTCCGGCCGTTTGTCACCCGGGAACAGCAGTCCGCCGACAGGGATTTTCTTCCTGGTCTCGGCATCCACAGCATCGCCGTCCATCCAGTAGACATGAGCATAATGGAGCGCTGCCATGGCATGAATGGTGAACCAGCCGAGCGGGATCGACAGCAGCGCGAAGGTGAGCTCGACGGGATGGCTTCTGTCCTTCTGATTGATCAATAGGAACAATGAGATAACGGCAACGCCGACGACGACAAGCGTCACAGCGAAGATGACCAGCACCGGCTGGTCCGTGGCACGCGCATTCCTGCTCAGATACCTGCCGGTGAACTTCGGCATCTGGGCGACGACGAGAATGACATAGGCGGCAAAGAACGCGTTGGCGCCGATCGAATAGGCGAGCGGGGCGTGCAGCAGCAACGCCACGAGAAGCGCAAAAACGCCAACGCAGGCCGACACAGCGAACAACATGTGGCGCTGAATGGGAGACTTCACCGGGGTTTCGGCAGCCATGTCGGTTCCAACCTTGGATGGCGCTCGGTTTCTAGTCTGGTGTGGCGGATTTGAGCGCCCGCCGCAAGATGCGGTCGAGTTCGCCGAGAAACCGCGACCGGTCTTGCGGCGCGAAGCTGGCATTGTAGCCCTTGCTTTCGCCGGTCTCGCGCAGATGCTGCTTCAGGTCACGCATCGCCACCGCCATGCCGATCGTTTCCGGCGTGAAGGGGCGCCCCGTTGGCCCAAGCACATGGGCGCCGAGTGCCACCGCGCGGGCGGCCAGCGGAATGTCGGCGGTGATCACAATGTCGTTGGTGCGTGCATTGTCCACGATCCAGTCGTCGGCGGCATCAGCGCCCTTGGAGACCACCACATTGCGGACCATCGGATCGCGCGATGGCCGCAGGCCGCCATTGGAGACGTAGGTGACAACGACGCCATGCCGGTCGGCCACTTTTTCGACCTCGGCCTTGACCGGGCAGGCGTCTGCATCGACGAGAATGGCGGGGAGTTCGCTCATGTTTCTTTTCTCCTCCCACTTGTGAACCACAGAGGTCGCGGGCCGATTGGGCGGCGGCCTGGTATCTTCCTCAGTAAACCACGACGCTTCTGATCGATTTGCCCTCATGCATGAGATCGAAACCCTTGTTGATGTCCTCGAGCTTCAGCGTGTGAGTGATCATCGGGTCGATCTGGATCTTGCCGTCCATGTACCAGTCGACGATCTTGGGCACGTCGGTGCGGCCGCGCGCGCCACCGAAGGCGGTTCCCATCCAGGTGCGGCCGGTGACCAGCTGGAACGGCCGCGTCGAGATCTCCTGGCCGGCACCGGCGACGCCGATGACGACCGACTTGCCCCAGCCGCGATGCGAGGCTTCCAGCGCCTGGCGCATCACCTTGGTGCTGCCGGTGCAGTCGAATGTGTAGTCGGCGCCGCCGATCTGGTCGGCGCCACGCTTGGTCATGTTGACGAGGTGGGGCACGACATCGCCGTCGATCTCCTTCGGATTGACGAAATGCGTCATGCCGAAGCGCTCGCCCCACTCCTTCTTGTCGTTGTTCAAATCGACGCCGATGATCATGTCGGCGCCGGCAAGTTTCAGGCCTTGGATCACGTTGAGGCCGATTCCGCCGAGGCCGAAGACGACGGCGGTGGCGCCGATCTCGACCTTGGCGGTGTTGATCACAGCACCGATGCCGGTGGTGACGCCGCAGCCGATGTAGCAGATCTTGTCGAAGGGCGCGTCGGGGTTGACCTTGGCCAGCGCGATCTCGGGCAGCACGGTGAAGTTGGAGAAGGTCGAGCAGCCCATATAGTGAAAGATCTTGTCCTTGCCGATCGAGAAGCGCGATGAACCATCGGGCATCAGGCCCTGGCCCTGGGTGGCGCGGATGGCCGTGCACAGATTGGTTTTTCGCGACAGGCAGGAATGGCACTGGCGGCATTCGGGCGTGTAGAGCGGGATGACGTGATCGCCCTTCTTGAGCGAGGTGACGCCCTTGCCGATATCGACGACGACGCCGGCGCCCTCATGGCCGAGGATGGCCGGAAACAGACCTTCCGGATCGGCGCCCGACAGCGTGAATTCGTCGGTGTGGCAGATGCCGGTCGCCTTGATCTCGACCAGCACCTCGCCCTCACGTGGGCCGTCGAGATCGACCTCCATGATCTCCAGCGGCTTTCCGGCGGCGACAGCAACAGCGGCGCGGGTTTTCATCAGACGTCCTCCAATGCGAGTTTTTTCCAAGGTTTCAGGTTTTGCCGACACGATCAACTAGCGGCTGGCTCCCTGACTGGGCCACGGCGATGAATTGGAATCGCAAGTCGATTGAAAGGCAGTGAATTGCATGGTCGGCTTGACCCTGCAAGCACAGGCCATAAAAGGAACGGCCGACCCGAGGGATGACATTTCGCATGTTCACCAAGATCCTGATCGCCAATCGCGGCGAAATTGCCTGCCGCGTCATCAAGACGGCGCGCAAGATGGGCATCGCCACGGTTGCCGTCTATTCCGATGCCGATCGCGATGCCGTGCATGTCGAGATGGCCGACGAGGCGGTGCATATCGGGCCTTCACCAGCCGCGCTGAGCTATCTCGTCCCGGAAAAGATCATCGCCGCCTGCAAGGAAACGGGGGCCCAGGCCGTGCATCCCGGCTACGGATTCCTGTCCGAGCGGGCGGCCTTCTGCGAAGCGCTGGAAGCGGAAGGCATCATTTTCATCGGCCCGAAGCCCAAGGCCATAAAGGCGATGGGCGACAAGATCGAATCGAAGAAGTTCGCCAACGCCGCAAAGGTTTCCACCGTGCCCGGCTGGCTCGGCGTCATCGAGAATGCCGACCATGCCGAAAAGATTGCCGGCGAAATCGGCTACCCCGTGATGATCAAGGCTTCGGCCGGCGGCGGCGGCAAGGGCATGCGCATCGCCTGGAGCGAGGCCGAAGTGCGCGACGGCTTCGACCGCGCGCGCTCGGAAGCCAAGAGTTCGTTCGGCGACGATCGTGTCTTCATCGAGAAATTCGTCGTCGATCCGCGCCATATCGAAATTCAGGTGCTGGCCGACGCGCATGGCAATGCGCTCTATCTCGGCGAGCGCGAATGCTCGATCCAGCGACGCAACCAGAAGGTCGCCGAAGAGGCGCCGTCGCCGTTCCTCGATGCCGAGACGCGCAAGGCTATGGGTGAGCAGTCGGTGGCGCTGGCCAAGGCCGTCGACTACCAGAGCGCCGGCACGGTCGAATTCATCGTCGACAAGGACAAGAACTTCTATTTCCTTGAAATGAATACACGATTGCAGGTCGAGCATCCGGTGACGGAGCTCGTCACCGGCATCGATCTGGTCGAGCAGATGATCCGCGTCGCCGCCGGCGCCAAGCTTGCCATCAAGCAAAGCGACGTCAAGCTGAACGGCTGGGCGGTGGAAAGCCGGCTCTATGCCGAAGATCCCTACCGCAACTTCCTGCCGTCGATCGGCCGGCTGACACGCTACCGGCCGCCTGAGGAAGGACAATTCGGCGATGTCGTCATCCGCAACGACACCGGCGTCACCGAGGGCTCCGAAATCTCGATGTTCTACGATCCGATGCTCGCCAAGCTGTGCACCTGGGCGCCGACGCGTCTGGAGGCCATCGATGCCATGTCGGAAGCGCTCGACAGCTTCGTCGTCGACGGTATCGAGCACAACATTCCGTTCCTGGCTGCCTTGATGCAGCATCCGCGTTGGCGGGAAGGGCGGATATCGACCGCTTTCATATCGGAGGAATATCCCGACGGCTTCGCGCCGGTCGTACCGAACGACGATGAGAAGGCCGTGTTGGCGTCGATTGCGACGGCGGTGGAACTGCTGCGCCGTGACCGGCTCGACCGGCTGGGCGGGCGGCTGGCGCCGCATTCGGGAGCTCTGAAGCGCGACTGGGTGGTAAAGATCGGCGATGACTATCTGTCGGCCTCGATTATCGAGGGCATGATTTCCATTCCGATGGAAATCGATCTGTCGATCGAGGCCGGCAGGGCGTTGACCGTTGCATCAGACTGGCGGCCGGGCGACCTGGTCTGGCGCGGCACGGTCGGCAAGCGCAAGGTTACGGCTCAGGTCAGGCCGGTTGCCAACGGCTTTCGCATAGCCTGGAAAGGCATGTCGGTGACCGCGCGCGCCATGCTGCCGCGCACCGCCGAGCTGGAAAGGCTGATGCCCGAAAAGGTGGCGCCGGACACGTCGAACCTGCTGCTTTGCCCGATGCCTGGCCTTGTCGTGTCGATTGCCGTTGCCGAAGGCCAGGAGGTCAAGGCCGGCGAGACCTTGGCGGTGGTCGAAGCGATGAAGATGGAAAACGTGCTGCGTGCCGAACGTGACCTTGTCGTCTCCAAGCTCAACGCCAAACCGGGTGACAGCCTGGCTGTCGACGCGGTGATCATGGAGTTTGCGTAAGGCCTGGCGGGGCAGGCAGCCTGTGATCAGCAGCGGTTTGTGCTGGACTGGCATCGCGCGGTCCCGGACAATACATCTCCATCGACTCAAGGACCTTCACACAGCACCATGGCCGACGAAAAACTTCCCCGCGATCCCCTGAAGCGCGAAGCAGCGATTGCTGCGGCGCGGCCGGAGGCCCCGGCGCGGCCCTTCGTCCATTTGCGCGTGCATTCGGCCTATTCCCTGCTGGAAGGCGCCTTGCAGATCGGCAAGGTGGTGGCTCATGCGGTCAAGGACGAAGCCCCGGCCATCGCCGTCACCGACACCAACAATCTGTTCGGCGCCCTGGAATTCGCGCAGAAGGCGGTGAAGGACGGCATCCAGCCAATCATCGGCTGTCAGACCGCGCTCGCCTTTTCCGGCGAAAACAGCGATGGCCAGCGCGACCGCAGGCGGCAGGGCCCGGATATGCGGCCGGTCGTCCTGCTCGCCGCGACCGAAGCCGGCTATTCCAATCTGGTCAGGCTGGTCAGCCGCGTCTACCTCGAAACGCCGTCAGGCGAAGCCGTGCACCTGACCACCGAAATGATGGAAGGCTTTTGTGACGGATTGATCTGCCTCAGCGGTGGGCCGCGCGGACCGATCGGCACCGCGCTCAAGGAAGATCGCCGCGATCTGGCCGAAGCCCGGCTTTTAACCCTCAAGGCAATGTTCGGCGACCGGCTCTATGTCGAGTTGGACCGGGTTTCCGGTTATGATCGCGTGATTGAAAAGTCCTCGATCGATCTGGCCTACGCCCATGAACTGCCCCTGGTCGCCACCAACGAGGCGTTCTTTTCCTCTCGTGACGATTATGACGCACATGACGCGCTGATCGCCATCGCCGAAGGATCGGTCGTCGCCGCCGACAATCGTCGCCGGCTGTCGCCGGACAATTTCCTGCGCAGCCAGGCCGATATGGCCAGGCTCTTTGCCGATCTGCCAGAAGCGATCGACAACACTGTCGAGATCGCGCTGCGCTGCTCCTATTATCCCAAAAACCGCAATCCGATCCTGCCGCGCTTCACCGGCGGCGATGTCGCTGACAATGACGCCGCCGTGCAGGCGGAAGCCGACGAACTGGCCCGCCAGGCGCATGAGGGGCTCGACGCGCGCCTCGCCATGCATGGCCCGACTGCGGGCTACACGGTCGAGCAATACCGCGAGCGGTTGAATTTCGAGCTTGGCATCATCACCAAGATGAAGTTTCCCGGCTACTTCCTGATCGTTGCCGACTTCATCAAATGGGCCAAGGCGCAGGGCATTCCGGTCGGGCCGGGCCGCGGTTCGGGCGCAGGCTCGCTGGTCGCCTATTCGACGACCATCACCGACATCGATCCGCTGCGCTTCTCGCTGCTTTTCGAGCGATTCCTCAATCCCGACCGCGTGTCGATGCCCGACTTCGACATCGACTTCTGCCAGGATCGGCGCGAGGAGGTCATCCGCTACGTCCAGCAGAAATACGGCCGCGACCAGGTCGGCCAGATCATCACCTTCGGTACGCTGCAGGCGCGCGCCGTGCTGCGCGACGTCGGCCGCGTCCTGCAAATGCCCTATGGCCAGGTCGACAAGCTCTCCAAAATGGTGCCGCAGAATCCGGCCAACCCGGTCAAGCTCGCCGACGCCATCGCCAACGAGCCGCGCTTTGCCGAAGAGGCCGAGAGGGAGCCGATCGTCCAGACGCTGCTCGACATGGCGCAGAAGCTGGAGGGCCTTTACCGCCACGCCTCGACGCACGCCGCCGGCATCGTCATCGGCGACCGGCCGTTGTCGGAACTGGTGCCGATGTACCGCGATCCGCGCTCGGACATGCCGGTCACGCAGTTCAACATGAAATATGTTGAGCAGGCCGGGCTGGTGAAGTTCGACTTCCTCGGCCTGAAGACGCTGACCGTGCTGGAGACGGCGGTCAAGCTGATCCGCCGGCGCGGCATCGAGATCGACCTGGCAACGATCCCGCTCGACGATCCCGAGACCTACGCCATGCTGTCGCGCGGCGAAGTGGTCGGCGTGTTCCAGGTGGAAAGCGCCGGCATGCGCAAGGCGCTGATCGGCATGCGGCCCGACTGCATCGAGGACATCATCGCGCTGGTTGCGCTCTACCGCCCCGGTCCGATGGAGAACATTCCGACCTACAACGCCAGAAAGCATGGCGAGGAGGAGATGGCGTCGATCCATCCCAAGATCGACCATCTGGTGAAGGAGACGCAAGGCGTCATCGTCTACCAGGAACAGGTGATGCAGATCGCGCAGGAGCTGTCCGGCTACTCGCTCGGCGAAGCCGATCTGCTGCGCCGCGCCATGGGCAAGAAGATTCGCGCCGAGATGGACAAGCAGCGCGAGCGCTTCGTCTCCGGCGCGGTCGAGCGTGGCGTCGGCAAGCCGCAAGCCGACTTCATTTTCGACCTGCTGGCCAAGTTCGCCGACTATGGTTTCAACAAATCGCACGCCGCCGCCTATGCGGTGGTTTCGTACCAGACCGCCTATCTCAAGGCGCATTATCCGGTCGAGTTCCTGGCGGCGTCGATGACGCTCGACATGGGCAACACCGATAAGCTCGCCGATTTCCGCCAGGACGCGCTGCGCCTTGGTATCGAAGTTTTGGCGCCTTCGGTGATGTCGAGCTTTCGCCCCTTCGAGGTCGGTGAGAACCGCATCTACTATTCGCTGGCAGCGCTCAAGGGCGTCGGCGATGCGGCGGTCGAGCACATCGTTGCCCAGCGTGGCGAAAAGCCGTTCAAGAACCTCGCCGATTTCTGCGAGCGGGTCGATCCCAAGATCGTCGGCAAGCGCGTCTTCGAAAGCCTGATCATGGCCGGCGCGCTCGATTGCTTCGGCCACGAACGCTCATCGATGATGGCGGGCGTGGAACGCATGATGGGACTGGCGTCGCTGGCGCAGCAGAACGCGGTTTCCGGCCAGCACGACATCTTCGGCGCTTCGCTCGGCGCCCAGTCGCAGGCACTCAATCTGCCGGCGACGGAGCCATGGCTCGCCGCCGACCGGCTGCACCGTGAATTCCAGGTGGTCGGCTTCTATCTCTCGGCGCACCCGCTCGACGAGTACAAGGCAGCCCTGCAGAAGATGCGGGTTCAGACGTGGGCCGAGTTTTCGGCGGCCGTCAAACGCGGTGCCGCCGCCGGCCGTCTGGCCGGCACGGTGACGTCCAAGCAGGAGCGCAAGACGCGCACCGGCAACAAGATGGGCGTTATCGCCTTTTCCGACACATCCGGCCAGTACGAAGCCGTGCTGTTTTCCGAAGGACTGGCGCAATATCGCGATCTGCTCGAGGCCGGCCGCTCCGTGGTCATCACCGTTGCCGCCGAGGACAGGCCGGAAGGCGTCAATCTGCGCATCAACTCGGTGCAGTCGCTGGAGGACGAGGCAAGCCGTATCCAGAAGGCACTTCGCATCTTCGTGCGCAACGCCTCGCCGATCAACACGCTGGCCGGCCAACTGACTGTCAGGGGCGAGGGGCAGGTCAGCTTCGTGCTGATCAAGGACGAAGGCGAGGGCGAAATCGAGATCGAGCTGCCGAACCGCTACCGGATTTCGCCGCAGATCGCTTCGGCGATGCGCGCGGTGCCGGGTGTGGTCGAAGTGGAGCTGGTGTGACCCCCGCTCTTTCTCGCGCGCGGCGGTCAGCCGGGCGGTCGCTGCCGCGAACGCCAGCGCAGTCAGTATGAAGCCGGCGCAGAGGAACGGGTCGCAGGCGGTTTCAGCCTTGGCGCGGCTGCGTGACAGGCTGCGCAGGCTCTATCATGGGCGCACGCCGGCCGCTTTCCGGTTCCAACTGGTGGCCGTCGTCATCGACCTCGCCATCATCGCCTTCTTCATCGCGACGCCGGTTCTTCAGGACAAGCCGTCCTTCCTCTGGCTCGACTATTCGGCGGCCGCGCTTGTCGCCGCGGATCTGGTCGCCCGGCTGCTTGCCTCCAAAAACATGCTGCGGCTGATGAAGCAGCCGACGTCGTGGGTCGATGTCTTCATCCTTTTGACGCTGCTGATGCCGACGGCGTTCGCCAATCTCGCCTTCCTGCGCATCCTGCGGCTGTGGTCGCTGTCGCGCAGCGGTTCGCTCTGGCGGCATCTGGAGATGCGCGGCCTGAGGCCGTGGCGCGAGGCCAGCCACGCGGTCATCAACCTTTTGACCTTCCTGTTCGTCATCACCGGCTTCGTCTACACGTTCTTCTTCCGCACTGGCGCCGGTCTGGAAAACTATGTCGACGCGCTTTATTTCACCGTCGCCACGGTGACGACGACCGGCTTCGGCGACATCGTGCTGCCGGGCATAGCCGGCAAGCTGACCGCAATCGTCACCATGATCATCGGCATATCGCTGTTTGTCAGACTGGCTCAGGCGATCTTCCGGCCAGCCAAGGTTTTGTTTCCCTGTCCGCAGTGCGGCTTGCGGCGGCACGAGCCGGACGCCGTGCATTGCAAAGCCTGCGGTCATCTTCTCAACATACCCGACGAAGGGAACTGACGGCCGGCGTACTACGACGCCGCCACTTCGGCCGGCTTTATAGCCCTGCGCTGAAGATTGAGCAGATTGCCCATCAGGATCAGCAGCGCGCCGCCGGCGGTGAAGGCATCGATCTGCTCGCTATAGAGCAGCCAGCCAATCAGCGCCGATAGCGGCACGCGCAGAAAATCCATCGGCGAGACGATGGTCGCATCGGCATAGCCAAGCGCGCGGGCCATGCAGAAATGCGACGACATGCCGGTGAAAGCGATCAGCACGATCCACGGCCATAGCTCCAGTGGCGGATTGCGCCACGTATAGAGCGCCGGGATGAGACCGACCATCGACTGGATAATCAGCATCCAGCAGATGATGCGCACGACGCTGTCCGTCCGGGTCAGCGATTTGATCGTGACCACCGAGATGCCGAAGCAGGCCGCGGCACCCAGCACGACGAGATGTCCAGGGTCGACCGAGCCGACACCGGGGCGCACGATGATCACCACGCCGATCAGCCCCAGCCCGATCGCTGCCAGCTTGGGCCGGTTGAGCCTTTCGCCAAGAAAAATCACCGCCAGGATAGCTGTCCAGATCGGCGTGGTGAATTCGATCGAGATCAGCACCGCCAGCGGGATCAAAGTGAGGGCGTAGAGCCAGGCCGCTTGGCCCGTGTAATGGATGACGTTGCGGGCGATATGGGCAATGGGGCGCTGCGTGCGCATGGCTCGAAAACCGCCACTCATCATCACCAGCGGCAGAAGGATGAAGAAGCCGATCACAGAGCGCAACTCAAGCACCTGGAAGACGTTGAGCTCCGCTGTCGTGGCCCGGCCGGCGACCGTCATCCCAAGGAAGGAAGCGATCGACAGTGCCATCCAGAACGCGGCCTTGGGGATCGAGGGGGTGGGTGCCATTCGCGCTATGTTGCAGGCGAGGGCTTCTGCCGCAATCGCTACACAAGGCATTCTTCTGGGCCAGTCGCGACTGGCTGGATGTTGTAAAACAGTCGTGTGGCGGGCGGAACCTGAAACGGCAAGTGGCGTTGAGTTCCGGTGGTCAGCCGTGCTCGCGGACCGTCCCGCCTTTTTCTAGATCGACAAGGAGAGCTTCAATGAGATCCTTCGCGCAATTCGCGCTTACCGGCGGCTTATTGGTTGCGGCAGGCGCGGCACATGCCGACGAGGCCCAATTTCTCCAGGCGTTCAAGGGCAATTTCGCCGGCAAGGGTATCGTCAAGGTCACCACCGATGCGCCGACCGTGAACGTGTCCTGCACGTTCAGCTCGAACGCGACATCGACCTCCCTGTCGCTCGACGGCAATTGCCGGGGACTTGTCGTGGTCACGCGCGCCATCAGCGCGGACCTGAAGGCCAGCGGTGCCAAATACAGCGGCACCTATGTCGGCTCTCGCACGGGACCGGCGCAGCTTAACGGCAGCCGTTCGGGCAACGCGATCAACCTGGGCATTCGCTGGGCCAAGGAGGTCAATGGCGACCGAAGGGCGCAGATGAAGGTCGAGAAACGCGGCGAGGACGGCATGCGGCTGACCGTCATCGACACCGACCCGAAAACCGGCAAGAGCGTGGTGACGAGCAGGATTGATCTGCAACGCACCTAATCCTCCAGCGGCTCCGGCGGATGGGCGTCGCGGCCCTTGCCGAATGTGTAGCCGGTTTCCACCGCCTTGCGGCCGAACTTGTCGCGCAGGGCGTCGATGGCGCCTTCGGCCATGGCGCGCTTGCGCGATTGGATGTCGACCAGATCGGGCGGGTCGGCTTTGTCGTCGTCCGAGAGGTCGCTGACGCCGATGCCAAGCAGCCGATACTTCGTGCCGTCGGTTTCCTTGCGCAGAAGCTCCACCCCGGTCTGAAAGATGCGGTCGGCGAGCCGGGTCGGATCGCCGAGCTGGCGATTGCGCGTGCGCAGCTTGAAATCCTGGGTCTTCAGCTTCAGCACCACGGTGCGCCCGGCAATGCCTGACTTTTTCAGCCGTGCCGAGACCTTTTCCGAAAGGCCCCTGAGAACCGCGACCAGTTCCTCCAGCGACGCGATATCGGTGTCGAAGGTGGTTTCGGCCGATACGCTCTTGGCATCCTGGTCGGGGTCGACGCGGCGGACGTCCTCGCCGCGCGAAAGGTGGTAGAGCCGGTCGCCCATCGTGCCGTAGCGGCGCATCAGGTCGCCGCGATCCATCTGCTGCAACTGGCCGATGGTGCGGATGCCGTCACGCTCCAGCGTGGCGTTGAATGCCTTTCCGACACCCCAGATCATGGTCACCGGCTGCGCCGAGAGGAAGCCGACTGCCTCGGCTTCGCCGATGACCGAGAAACCGCGCGGCTTGCGAAAGTCAGACGCAATCTTGGCGAGGAACTTGCAATAGGACAGGCCGGCCGAAACGGTGATGCCGATCTCCTTCTCGACGGCCTGCGCGAAGCGCGCCAGCACCACAGCGGGCGGCAGGCCGTGCAGCCGTTCGGTGCCGGCGAGGTCGAGAAACGCCTCGTCGATCGACAGCGGCTCGACCAGCGGTGTCAGCGCTTGCATCATGGCGCGCACTTCGCGGCCGACGCGCACGTATTTTTCCATGTTGGGGCTGATGACCACCGCCTCCGGGCAGGCTTCGAGCGCCTTGAACATCGGCATGGCCGAGCGCACGCCTTGGATGCGGGCGATATAGCATGCGGTGGAGACGACGCCGCGCTTGCCGCCGCCGATGATCAGCGGCTTGTCCTTGAGCGCCGGATTGTCGCGCTTTTCGATCGCCGCATAGAAGGCGTCGCAATCGATATGGGCCAGATGCAGCCGGTAAAGCTCTGGATGACGCACAAGCCGAGGACTACCGCAGCGCTCGCAGCGGCGCGCCTGGCTGCGCTGAAACGTCAGGCAGTCGCGGCAAAAGCCGTGATCGGGATTGTTGACAGGGGCCGCCATCGCTGCGAACATAAAGAGAACAGAAGCAATGGTACGACAGTGCAAGGCCAGCGACAAGGCTGGCCTGGGGAGAACGCATGAGCACGACCATAGCGCCGCTTGCACCCGAGCTTTGGGCTGAATTCGAGGACCTCTTCGGCAAGCAAGGCGCCTGCTACGGCTGCTGGTGCACGCATTTCCGGCTGGCGCCGGCGATGCGCCGCGAGAGCAGCCGGGAACGCAACAAGGACCACATCAAGGCGCGTATCGAGGCCGGCCCGCCGCCCGGACTGCTGGCATTCGACGATGGCCAGGCGGTCGGCTGGATGCAGATCGGACCGCGCGCCGACGTACCCGAATGGAACAATCAGGGCAGGGGCTCGGCACCGGTCGATCCTGCCGACGCCGCGGATCCGGGCGTCTGGGCGATCTCCTGCTTCTTCATCCGCGCCAAGGCGCGCGGCAGGGGCATCACGCATCGCCTCGTCGAAGGCGGCATCGATTTCGCCCGCCAGAATGGAGCCCGGCTGCTCGAGGCGTGCCCGATGGATCTATCTCGCGATTCGCGCTCGATCGGCCTGTTCGTCGGTTCGTCACGGGTCTTCGAGAAGGCGGGTTTCGAGCGGCTGGTAGAACGCAAGGCCGGCCGCCCGCTGATGCGGCTGGTGCTTTGATGAGGTCCGCTCGTGGCTTGTTGATCTCACCTTGCGGTTGCAGCAGTAATTTCATACCAGACGGACGTCCCTTCTAAAGCGCATGCGCTTTGGGGTTTTGTTTATGCATGTCGTTCTCCCAAACGGGGACCACTTTTGGGCGACATGCATTAGGTCAAACGGAGAATTCGCGTGAACCGTGCCCTGCCATTCGTTTTCCTCCTTGCGTTGAGCGCGCCTGCGTTCGGTCAGACCGTCGATAGTCAGGGTGCGAAGCAATTATCCGACGACTTGTCCCGCTATGTCGGCAAGCAGGCCATCGACAAAGGCATTTTGAAGGTTTCGCTTGAAGGTGGCGCTTACAGGATCCTGTTCGATTTCAAGGCACTTGCCGCATCGTTTCCGGACCAGAAACTGCTGAAGTTCGACTTCGCGCCCTATGCCCTGATGGTCAAGCCGCGCAGCGACGGGTCCTGGGATGTCTCCATGGATTTCTCCCAAACTGCCTCCTTCGAGTTCAACGGACCCGAGGGGCTGCAAAGCACTCAGTTTTCGATCAAGGACGGCAAGGGTTCGGGCGTCTACGATCCAAATCTGGCGGCCTTCACCAGCGGCACCAGCTCGATGGCCGGCATGACGATGGCATCGAAGGATGCCAAGCAGCACATGGAAGCCAGCACGGGCGCCGGCATCGCGACCGTTGCCGCGACCAAGTCGGCGGCCGGGGGCGTCGATTTCACAACCTCGCAGAAGGTGTCGAGTTTTGTCGAAGCGATCAATTTCGACGATCCGGAGAGCGGGTTGAAATTCCCGGTCACCGTCAGGTCGCCGGAACTGTCGGTCGAAGCCAGCGGCAAGGGCGTGCGGACCAAGCCATTGCTCGATCTCCTGGCATTTGCGGTGGCCAACGAGGACGAGGCGACGCTGAAGGCCAACCAGGCGCAGCTCAAATCGCTTCTGCTCGCCGCCTTGCCGCTTTGGCAGCGTATCGACGGGACCTACGGTTTCAAGGATTTTGCGGTGGAAAGCCCGGTCGGCAATTTCGGCGCCACCCAGCTCAGCACCGTGTTCGGCACCGATGGCGTCGCCCAGAACGGCACGATCACGTACGGCATCAAGGCATCGGGGCTGACCGTGCCGACCCAGCTTCTGCCGAGCTGGAGCGTGGGGTTGTTGCCCACCGATGTCGATTTGAACTTTGGCGGCGCCAATATCGATCTCGACAGCATGGCGAAGAAGGCGATCGAAGCCTTTGATCTCAATAAGAATCCCCCTCTGTCGGCCGAATTCGGCGAGCAGCTTAAAGTCGACTTCTTGGCCAAGATGCCGAAGGTCGTGCTTGGCCACAGCACCGTGAAGAACAAGGACACGGAGATCGCGCTGGAAGGCGAGATGACATTCCCAGGCGAAAAGCCCGAAGGAAGCGTAACCGTCGATGTCGCCGGCTTCGACAAGCTTGTCGAAGGCCTGCAGGAAGCGGCAAAGTCGGAACCGGAGGTTGGCCAATACGTGCCAGTCGCTCTCATGGCGAAGGGCTTTGGCAAGACGCTGCCCGATGGCCGGCTGGAATGGATCGTCAATGCCAAGGCCGATGGCTCGGTCACCGTCAATGGCGTCATGCTGAAGCCCGCCGATCCGGCCGTGGACGACAGCATGGATGATGGTGACGGCGCCGATGACAGCGGAGACGACAGCGGCGGCGCAGGTGCGAACTGAACCCTGAAGCTGGAGTTCAGAGCCCCAGCGCGCTTGCGATCTTGGGCGCTGCCTCGTGCCAGTCCTGGACGACGACCACATCGTCCGTCACCGGCGGCAGGAATGCGCGCAGCGAATTGTCGGCCATCAGGTGGAACAGTTCGGCGTCGGCGACCGATTCCCGTACCGACGCCAGATTGTGCGGCTGATCGTCGACGAAGACCACCGGTCGGCCGGCCTTGCCGCGAAGCTTGGCCACTGCCGGTCCTTTGGCCATTTCAGTGGTCAGAAGCGGGTAGCTCAGCCCAAGCGCGTCGAGATGGACGCGACGCACGGCACGGTGTTTGTGCGGCATGGCCGTCAGCAAGATGATTTCCGCGCGATCGCCAAGCCCTGCCAGGGCTTCTGCCGCGCCGTCAGTAATGTTTTGCCAATCGGCTTGCGCGTCAAAGAAATCGGCCAGCAGTGCCGTGACTTCGGGCTGTTCGATCAGGCGGCCGCTGGCGGTCTCTGCGATGTTGCCGGTCAGCCGGAACGAGGCCAGCGTCAGGCCATAGCCGCGCGCCTTGAGGAAATTCGGAAACGGTCGGATGAATTCGAGCACGACATCGTCGACATCGAGGACAAGCAAGGGTCGGTCGTCGGCTGCCAGTTCTTCAATCTGGCGCGCGGTTTCCGGATCATCGCTCATATGGAATGCTCGTGGTTGTCGTCGCCCAGCGGCAGCGACCGCAAGGCTTTGCCGACAGCCGCCGGCGGGGTGCCGGTTTCCTCGGCAAAGCGCATCAGAGTCGGCTCGTGGGCGAGGATGAACTGCAGGACACCGGCCAGAAAACCCGGCTCGCTGGCGGCTTTGCGGATCGAATGGACCTCTATGCCGGTGATTGCCAGAAAGCGCGGCAGAAGCTCCGGATCGGAGGCGACGAAGCCCAGGGCCTTCACGGCAATCGATTCCGCTTCTTCGCGCATTGACGCTGCGTTTGCCATCACTACCTTCGGTGTGTGGAATGAGTCTCTCCCGCAGTAATGGCAAGAGTTGCTTGCGGCAAGCCATTAGAGCGTGGCGCGCCCTTTGGACGCGCAGGGGACGAGGTGGAATTCGCGCTGTTTTCCAGCCGCGGATTTCCGTTTCGTCAATCATATTGCCGTAAAGTGAAGCAGGGTTTGATGCGTTCAGACATGGGCGCATGACGGTTGCCTTCGAAGCGGAAGGGCAGCCGGGACGGGAAATCGATGCCGAAGAAGGTTATGATCGTCGAAGACAATGAGCTCAATATGAAGCTCTTTCGGGACCTCATCGAGGCAAGCGGTTACGAGACCGTGCGCACCCGAAACGGTCTGGAAGCGCTCGATTTGGCGCGCCAGCACCGGCCGGATCTGATCCTGATGGATATCCAATTGCCTGAAGTGTCGGGGCTTGAAGTGACCAAATGGCTGAAGGAAGACGACGAGCTGCACGTCATCCCGGTCATTGCGGTGACCGCCTTCGCCATGAAGGGCGACGAGGAACGTATCCGCCAGGGCGGCTGCGAGGCTTATATTTCGAAGCCGATCTCGGTGCCGCGTTTCATCGAAACCATCAAATCCTATCTGGGCGATGCGTGATGTGCACCTTCAGCCGAGCCGGAGCCTTATGAAATGACTGCGCGGATCCTCGTCGTCGACGATATCCCTGCCAATGTGCGGCTGCTGGAAGTGCGGCTGCTGGCCGAATATTTCGAAGTGCTGACCGCCACCAACGGGCCGGATGCGATCGAGACCTGTGAGAACGGCAAGGTCGATGTCGTGCTGCTCGACGTGATGATGCCGGACATGGACGGCTTCGAGGTCTGTCGGCGGCTGAAGAGCGATCCGGCGACATCGCACATTCCGGTGGTGATGATCACCGCGCTCGATCAGGTCTCCGACCGCGTCCGCGGGCTCGAGGCCGGTGCCGACGACTTCCTGACCAAGCCGGTCAACGACCTGCAGCTTATGACGCGCGTCAAGAGCCTGGTTCGCCTGAAGTCGCTCACCGACGAGTTGCGGCTGCGCGCCTCGACGACGCGCAACATCGGCATCGAGGAGTTGCTCAGCCGCAATTTCGCATCCGAGGACACGACGCCCAGGGTGCTTTTGATCGACGAGCGCAAATCATCCGTCGAGCGCATCCAGAAGATGCTGCGCGACCGGGCCGATCTCGACGTCACACATGATCCGCATGCCGGTTTCTTCCAGGCCGCCGAGACGTCCTATGAATGCGTGATGATCTCGACCGCGTTCGCCGATTTCGATCCGCTGAGGCTCTGTTCGCAGTTGCGCTCGCTCGATCGCACCCGTTTCGTGCCAATCATCCTGTTGGCGGAGGAGGGCGAGGAGGAACGCATCATCCGCGGCCTCGAACTCGGCATCAATGATTATCTGATGCGGCCGATCGACCAGCAGGAGTTGACGGCGAGGCTGCGCACCCAGGTGCGCCGCAAGCGTTACAACGACCAACTGCGCGCCAGCGTCACCCAGACCATCGAAATGGCGGTGACCGATGGACTGACCGGGCTGCACAACCGCCGCTATCTGGACAGCCACCTGCAGACGCTGTTCGATCGCGCCGTGGCGCGGCGCCGGCCGCTGTCGGTGATGATCACCGACCTCGACCGCTTCAAGGCGATCAACGACGCGCACGGTCATGACGGCGGCGACGAGGTTCTGCGGGAATTCGCACGACGGCTGCGCAAGAATGTCAGGGGTATCGACCTTGCCTGCCGCTTTGGCGGGGAGGAGTTCGTCGTGGTGATGCCGGACACCGAGGGCGCGGTGGCCGAGAAGGTAGCCGAGCGCATTCGCGCCGAAATCGCCCAGGCGGCTTTCGCCATCGGGCAGGACGGCAAGGCGATCGAAGTCACGGTCAGCGTCGGCGTGTCGTCGGTGCTGAAGGGCGTGGACACGGTGGCGGCGCTGATGAAGCGTGCCGATCTCGCGCTCTACGAAGCCAAAAGCGGCGGCCGAAATCGCGTCGTCGCCAAGGCGGCGTAGCGATCCAGCCCCGATTATCCTGTCAACCCGACAGGGTTACCCGTTTACCTTAATCCAAGCGATTCGCGAGCCTTGGTTAAGAAACTGTTGATTTTCATAAACTCTTGCGCAACTGTGCAGGCCAAGACGAAGCCGGCACGAGGATAGAAAACCGGCTCCGATCCTGGGAATACCCCATGATGCTCAGGTCCGCCGCATCTCCTGGGTCCGTGGGGTCGGCCGGCCGGCGCTGGCACATAGTGGCCTCCTCGTACCGCTGCCAAACGCCGACCGGCCCCCTTCTCTCCAAAAGAACATCAGAACTCCGTGCTAAAGCACGGAGGAATCTGCGTTTTTGCATGTGAATCGGAACGCCCGTTCTAGCCGTTCCAACACAGCTTCGCTGTGAGAGCAGCCAACGATGAGGGGAAGAGCACCCCCTTCCATTTCATAGATATGGCGCACAAGGGGCTTGCGGCAAGACCCGGCTCCTCCCGTAAAACCGCGACCCAAGCCAGGGTGCGGAAAACGGGAGTTATGATAATGATTTCAGATCATGCGGTTGTGATCGCCGGGGGTGGTCCGACGGGATTGATGCTGGCAGGCGAACTGGCGCTGGCAGGCGTGGACGTTGCCATTTTCGAAAGGCGACCGGATCAGAAATTGGCAGGATTGCGCGCAGGCGGCCTGCATGCGCGCACTCTTGAGGTGCTCGACCAGCGCGGAATTGTGGATCGGTTTCTTTCACAGGGACAGATATCGCCGTCCGTGGGCTTCCACATGATCCGGTTAGGCATCAGCGATTTTCCCACGCGCCACAATTATCTGCTGGCACTGCGGCAAAACCACATCGAGCGCATCCTGGCCGACTGGGTCGGCGAGTTGAAGGTGCCGATCTATCGTGAACACGAGGTTGCGGGGTTTACCCAGGACGACAGCGGCGTCGATGTCGAACTGTCCACCGGTCACCGCCTGAGGGCCGCATATCTGGTCGGGTGCGACGGAGGCCGCAGCACCATTCGCAAGGCGACCGGTATCGAGTTTGCCGGATGGGATCCGACGATGAGCTGGATGATTGCCGAGGTCGAAATGTCGGAAGAACCGGCATGGGGCTTCCGCAGCAACGCCTCCGGAATTCATGCCCTGGGTAGGATCGAGGGCGGCAAGAAGGTTGGCGTCGTGCTGACGGAGCCCCGCCTGGAGGCGCGCGGCGAACCGACCCTGCGTGAGCTCAGCGAGGCGCTGACTGTGATCTACGGCACCGACTTCGGGGTCCACAGCCCGACCTGGCTCTCCCGCTTCACCGACATGACGCGCCAGGCCACCGCATATCGCGACAGGCGCGTGCTGCTGGCGGGTGATGCCGCGCACATCCATCCGCCGATGGGCGGACAGGGCCTCAACATCGGCGTGCAGGATGCGGTGAACCTTGGATGGAAGCTGGCCCAAATCATCAAGGGGACATCGCCGCAAAGCCTGCTCGACAGCTATCACGCCGAGCGTCATCCGGTCGCCGCCCGCGTGTTGCGCAACACGATGGCGCAGGTTGCGCTTCGCCGCACGGATGACCGCAGCAAGGCCTTGGCCGATACCGTTGCCGAGTTGCTCGGCATGGATGAAGCTCGCAAGAAAATCGCCGCGGAGATGTCTGGTTTGGGTGTTCATTACGACCTTGGCGAGGGGCATCCACTGCTTGGGCGGCGAATACCCGATCTCGATCTGACCACCGCCGGCGGACTGTTGCGGGTCTTCACCTTGCTGCACGACGCGCGGCCCGTGCTGCTCAACCTCGGTGAGCCCGGCAGGCTGGACATCGCGCCCTGGGCTGATCGGGTCCGGCAGATCGACACCGGTTACGCCGGTATCTGGGACCTCCCGGCTCTCGGGACGGTCGTTTCGCCCGACGCGGTCTTGATCCGGCCCGATGGTTATGTGGCTTGGGCCGGGGCGGGAACCCAACAGGGCCTGGTGGACGCGCTGACCACCTGGTTCGGGCCGCCTGCCACCGCAGGTTAGCAGACACGATCGAAGTGCGACCGCGCGATCGCCTTGAGAGTATTGCGTCCCTCCCTCCCACAGTGCTCTTGACAGTTGGTTGACAGGAGCTTCCTTGTGTGCAGAAATTGGTTGGACCATTGGACCACTGGGAGGAATTGTGGACCAGAACAGCCTGCCACCCATTCAGACCACGGCGCGCGACGACGCCGTGCTGAAGGCGTTGGTGGGCTTTGTTCGCGCCGAGGCCTTGCAGCCGGGCGAGCGGCTTCCAACCGAACGCATTCTGGCCGAGCGGCTGAAGGTCAGCCGCAACACCGTGCGCGAGGCACTGACACGCTGGGAAGGGCTCGGCCTCGTCGAGCGCCGGCAGGGCAGCGGCACCTATCTCAAGGCGGCTGTTTCACACGATATGCTGCACATGCCGCTGACGCTGGCGGGCGGCAATGATTTCACCAGTCTGATGCAGACGATGGAGATCCGCCGCGCGCTGGAGGCGGAAGCCGCAGCCCTTTGCGCCGAACGCGCCAGCCAGGCCGACATCGCCGAGATCGCACGCAAGCTCGACATCATGGAGCAGGCGTTCCGCACGCGCGACGGCATGTCGTCGGAAGAGGATTGGGAGTTCCACCAGGCGATCTACCGGGCTTCGGGTAATCCGCTGTTCGAGCAGATCATCGCCGCCATGTACGAATTGTTCCACCGCTTCTGGGAGCATCCGCTCGGCGTGCGCGATTTCGGCCACGCCAGCTTTCCTTACCATCGCACCATCTACGAATACATTGCCGCGCGCGACCCGCAGGGCGCTCGCGCCGAGGCGCTCAAGCTGATCGCCACCGTCGAGGACGATCTCAAGCGCGGTGCCGCCAAACTCAAACTTTCGAGCCACACATGAACGAGCATCCATCCGGTTTCGATCACGACTATCTCGCCGAGGCGGCGACACTCTTGGCGCATGACGAACCGTTCCCCGGCGGTGCGGTGGTGCCGCCGATCTACCAGACCTCGCTGTTCACCTTCGCCAGCTATGCCGAGATGGCCGATACCTTTGCCGGCAAACGAAAGCAGCCGATCTATTCGCGTGGCGACAATCCGACGGTGATGGAGTTCGAGGCACGTGTCGCCGCGCTCGAAGGCGCAGAAGCAGCGCGCGGCTTTTCCAGTGGCATGGCGGCGATCAGCGCCACGGTGCTTGCATTCGTTGGGGCAGGCGAGCGCATCGTGGCGGTGCGCAATTGCTATGGCGATGCCTATCGTTTGTTCGAGCGGCTGTTGCCGCGGCTTAACATCAAGGTCGACTATGTCGACGGCTCCGACCCGGATGCGGTCGCGGCGGCACTTCCCGGCGCCAAGCTGCTTTATCTGGAAAGCCCGACCTCGATGATGTTCGAGTTGCAGGACATCGCGCATCTGGCGCGGTTGGCCAAGGAACAGGGCATCGTCACCACCATCGACAATTCCTGGGCGACGCCGGTCTTCCAGAAGCCGATCACGCATGGTGTCGACCTGGTTCTGCATTCGGCCTCGAAATACCTTGGCGGCCACAGCGACACCGTCGCGGGCGTCGTGGCGGGTTCGGCCGCTCATATCAAGCACATCAACGAGCAGACCTATTCCTATCTCGGCGGCAAGCTGTCACCGTTCGAGGCGTGGCTGTTGCTGCGCGGCCTGCGCACGCTGCCGCTGCGCCTGCCGCACCACATGAAGAGCGGCCTGACCATCGCCGAACGGCTGAAGGCGCATGCCAGTGTCGAGCGGGTCAACCACCCCATCTATTCGAACCACCCGGGCAAGGCGACGCTGGCCGGCTATGCCGGTCTGTTCTCCTTCGAGGTGACGGACGATATCGACATCCCCGTCTTCGTCGACGCGCTGAAATATTTCCGCATCGGCGTCAGCTGGGGCGGGCATGAAAGCCTGGTCGTACCGGCCAAGGCGTCGCTGGAGCAGACGCCGGGCCTGAATTCGATGGCGCGCTTCGGCGTCAGCCCCCGAACCATCCGCTTCAATGTCGGATTGGAGAGTGTCGAAGACCTGTGGGCTGACGTCGCCCAGGCCTTCGAAAAAGCCAGAAAATAACAAGCGGGTTCAAAATGGGAGTCTTGAACATGAAAAAACTGACCGTCATGCTGGCCACCGTTGCGGGGCTGGCGATTTCCGCCGGAAATGCCGTGGCCGACTCGACCCTGAAAATGGTCGAAGTCATCACCAGCCCGCCGCGCACCGAATTCCTGAAGAAGCAGATCGCCGAATTCGAAACAGCCAATCCGGGCATCAAGGTCGAGCTTATCTCGCTGCCCTGGGGCCAGGCGTTCGAGAAATTTCTGACCATGGTGCAGGCCGGCGATACGCCCGACATCGTCGAAATGCCGGAACGCTGGATGGGCCTCTATGCCAACAATGCCCAGCTCGAGGATCTCGGACCGTATATGGCCAAATGGGATGATGCCAAGACGCTGGGCGACCGCGCCAAGCAGTTCGGCTCGACCGTCAACAACACCCAGTTCATGATCCCCTACGGCTACTATGTGAACGCGCTGTTCTGGAACAAGAAGCTGTTCAAGGAGGCCGGCCTCGACGGACCGCCGGCGACGCTCGACGATTTCATCGCCGATTCCAAGAAGATTTCCGCGCTCCCGGGGAAGTACGGCTACTGCCTGCGCGGCGGGCCGGGCGCCTTCAACGGCATGCACATGTTCATGAACATCGCCGCCGGCAAGGGCGGCTACTTCAACGAGGACGGCACTTCGACGATCAACGAAGAAGGCTCGGTCAAGGGCCTGCAGATGCTGGCCGACATGTACAAGGACGGACTGGCGCCGAAGGATGCGGTGAGTTGGGGTTTCAACGAAACGGTCACCGGCTTCTATTCCGGCACCTGTGCCATGCTCAACCAGGATCCGGACGCGCTGCTCGGCATCGCCGACAAGATGAGCGCGGACGATTTCGCCGTGGCGCCTTTGCCGGTCGGACCGAGCGGCAAATCCTATCCGACGCTGGGCTATGCCGGCTGGGCGATGTTTGCCAACTCGCAGCACAAGGACGACGCCTGGAAGCTGATGGCGACGCTTCTGTCGCCGAAGGACAATCTGGAATGGGCCAAGGAAGTCGGCGTCGTCCCGATCCACAACGGTGCGGACCAGGATCCCCATTTCAAGACGGAGCAGTTCAAGGGCTGGTTCACGGAGCTCAGCGACAGCTCCAAATATGAAATGGTCACCCCGCCGACGCATCTGGAGAACCTCGGCAATTTCGTCGACCAGGTGGCGATCAAGAATTTTCAGGAAGTGCTGCTTGGCCAGAAGACGGCCAAGGACGTCGCCGACCAATGGGCTGCCTTCCTGACCAAGGAACAGCAGGACTGGCTGGCGAAGAACAAGAAGTAAGCGCCTCTTTTTTCCTTCTCCCCGTTCTACGGGGAGAAGGTGGCCCGATAGGGTCGGATGAGGGGCGGCGCTATGCCTCGATTGATTCGCGCTGCCCCTCATCTGCCTGCCGGCATCTCCTCCCCGTGAACGGGGAGAAGGACGCTGTTCCAGACGCCGCTCCAGGGAGCCGATCCTCAGCCAATGACCTACGCCGTGTCCGAAATACGATCCGCCGGCAAGCCGCGTCGCAAGCGGCTATCCCACGCCGCCATCGAGCCATGGCTCTATCTCAGCCCGGCGATCATCCTGCTGGTCGTGGTGCTTTTGGTGCCGCTGGTCATCGGCATCAGCTACTCCTTCCGCAAGTTCTCAGCGTTCAAGTCCGAATATGTCGGGCTCGGGCAGTATCAGGCGATGCTGTCGGATCAGGTGCTGGGGCAGGCGCTGGTCAACACGTTGTGGTGGACCGTCGCCAGCCTTTTCTTCCAGTTCTTCCTCGGCCTTGGCCTGGCGCTCCTGCTCGACAAGCCGTTTCCCGGCCGCAAGGCAGTACAAGCCCTGGTCTTCCTGCCTTGGGCGGTGCCGTCCTTCCTGTCAGGCCTGACCTGGGCCTGGCTGTTCAATCCGATCATCGGCCCGCTGCCGCACTGGCTGTTTGCGTTGGGGCTGAAAGCCGAGCCGACCAATGTGCTGTCCGATCCCTCTACCGCCATGTGGGGACCGATCGTCGCCAATATCTGGTTCGGCATTCCGTTCTTTGCCATCACCCTCTTGGCGGCACTGAAATCCATTCCATCGGAACTGCATGAGGCAGCGGCTATCGATGGAGCCTCGCCCTGGCAGCGCTTCACCAAGGTGACGCTGCCGTTCCTGGCGCCGACCATCGCCATCACCGTGATGTTGCGCACCATCTGGATCGCCACCTTCGCCGACCTGATCTTCGTCATGACGGAGGGCGGACCGGCCGGCTCGACCAACACGGTGCCGGTCTACATCTATGTCAGCGCCTTCAAATCGCTGGACAAGGGCTATGCCTCGGCGGTGGCAGTGCTGTTGCTGATCCTGCTCATCGCCTATGCGATCGCCCTGATCGGCATCCGCCGCACGCTGGTGAGGCACGTCTGATGATCGCAGGACGCACAGCCTCGCAGCGCTTCTTCGGCGGCATCGGCCTCTACGCGGCAATCGCGGCCTATGTGATCTTTGCCCTGTTCCCGATCTACTGGACGCTGAAGATCTCGGTCACGCCGGAGCGGCTGCTCTATTCCGAAGGCATCACCTTCTGGCCGTCGCACATGACGCTGCAGAACTTCGTCACCGTGCTCGAGACGACCGATTTTCCGCGCTATTTCCTCAACAGCGTCATCGTCTCGGTCTCGACGGCGGCACTGGTGACGATCATCGCCACGCTCGCCGGCTATGCCATGTCGCGCTTCACCTTTCGCGGCAAGGCAGCCCTGGCGCTGATGTTGCTGCTCACCCAGACTTTTCCGCTGGTGATGGTCATTCCGCCGATCTACCGCGTGATGGGGCAGATCGGCCTTATCAACAGCCTGACCGGGCTGATCATCATCTACACCGCCTTCAACACGGCCTTTGCCACCTTCCTGATGCAGTCGTTCTTCGACGGCATCCCCAAGGATTTGGAAGAGGCCGCGATGATCGACGGCTGCACCCGCGCGCAGGCCATGCGCAAGGTGATCGTGCCGCTGACGCTGCCCGGCATGGGCGCCACGCTCGGCTTCGTCTTCACCGCCGCCTGGAGCGAGCTTCTGTTTGCGCTGATGCTGATTTCCAGCGACGACCAGAAGACCTTTGCCGTCGGCTTGCTCACCTTCATCGGCAAGTTCGCCGTCGACTGGGGACAGATGATGGCGGCGTCCATCCTGGCGCTGATCCCGGTCTGTATCTTCTTCGCCTTCCTGCAACGCTATCTCGTCACCGGCCTGACCGCCGGCGCCGTCAAAGGATAGATCGATGGCCTCTGTTACGCTCGAAAAGGTCCGCAAGGACTATGGCGCCGTCCGCGTCCTGCACGCGGTCGACCTTGAAATCGCCGACGGCGAGTTCGTCGTCCTGGTCGGGCCGTCAGGCTGCGGCAAGTCCACGCTTTTGCGCATGATCGCCGGGCTGGAGGAGGCTTCCGGCGGCGAGATCCGCATCGGCGAGCGGCTGGTCAACGACGTGGCACCCAAGGACCGCGACATCGCCATGGTGTTCCAGTCCTACGCGCTCTATCCGCATATGGACGTGTCGAAGAACATGGGCTTCAGCCTGCTCCTGAAGAAGGCGGAGAAAACGACGATCGACGCCAGGGTGGACGGCGCCGCCAAGCGGCTCGGGCTCGACACTTTCCTGCAGCGCCTGCCGCGGCAATTGTCCGGCGGTCAGCGCCAGCGCGTCGCCATGGGGCGTGCCATAGTGCGCGATCCCAAGGTTTTCCTGTTCGACGAGCCGCTGTCGAACCTCGACGCCAAGCTGCGCGTCCATATGCGCGCCGAGATCAAGGCGCTGCATCAGCAGCTGAAGACGACATCGGTTTATGTCACGCATGACCAGATCGAGGCGATGACCATGGCCGACCGGATCGTCGTCATGCATGACGGGTTGATCCAGCAGGTCGGCGCACCGCTCGATCTCTATGATCGGCCGGCCAACATGTTCGTCGCCGGTTTCATCGGTTCCCCCGGCATGAATTTCCTGCCGGCGATGGTTCGCAACGGTGGTGAGGCCGTACTGGCCGATGGCCAGGTGCTGCGCTTGCCGGAAGGCCTGCCGCTGACGGACGGTGACGCCATCACCGTCGGTCTGCGGCCCGAGCATATCAAGTTGGCGGATGAGGGCGCGTTGAAGGGGGAGGTGGGTGTGGTCGAGCCTCTCGGCCTTTCGACGCAGTTCTACGTCAAGCTGGCCAGCCAGCAGCTTTGCGTCTTTGCCATGGGCCGTGCCGGCGTGAAGCCCGGCGACGAGGTGAGGTTGGTTGTCGAACCAGACCAATTGCATCTGTTCGATCTGAAAAGCGGTGATCGCATCGGCTGAGGGGGACTCAGCCGGGCGGCGGGCAGCCGTATGAGGCGCCGATGTCGGGCGGGAAATACAGGTAACGCTACATTTCAATTGGATAAAATAGCGGAACGTCCAACAGACATTTCCGGAACCTAACAGGACCACTCGGACCTTTGCGTCTACAGCGCAAGACCTTAGTCCCGCCGTCTTCTCAAAAGAACGGAGGTCGTTTCGCCGCGAATTAGGCCGCCGTCGGAGTTAGTCAACACCGACGGCGGCGGCTGCAATATGGGCGAGTGGGTTGTGTGCGGATATGGTGTGATCGCGGAAGAGGATTGTAGACCGCTAACCGCGAGGGCTTCTTTTGGACAGCGGCGAACTGTCCAACGGGTTCTCAGCCGACTTGGCCGATCGCCGCTCCTTCAGCCACAGGGACTTCTTTCTCCTTGCCAGGTTCTCGTCTCGAACGCTGTCGTCGGCGGTCACTCCGCCATGCATCGCGGCAATCACGTAGTCGGCTCTGTTGGTTCGAAAGTCGCCTTTTTGTACGGACATCGTTTTCTCCCAGTGCGAGGCATTTCCCCCCTTTTTGCCTGACGCTGAAACTAACTGCCTATCCGTGGTGCAAGTCTACCAATCGCCGATTGTATTAAAACGATACACTCAAGGTGGCACGATCGCACGAGAGGAGCCAATACTGGCGGGGCTCCTTCATTGACCCTGTTGTGATCCTTGCGCGGGTACGGCGGCGGGAGGGGTCGGAGCCTGCGGTGGGGGTTCTGTGGAAGGCGCGGCGGGACTGTCAGGCTGAGGTGCAGGCGGTGCGGCCTCTTCCTCACTCAGAACCTGGTCAGTCCTGGCCTTGATCTCATCGGCCGTCTGCTGGCTTATCAGCCCGTTGCTGACGGCGAAGCCAGCAACCAGAGCGACAAGGGCTGCAATGATTGCAGCTTTCACCTTCTTCGACATCCATAGGCGCCTTGTTCATGACACCCAACCCACGGCGAAGGGTGCCGCAACCTTGGCGAAGGTCAATCCTTTTGGCTGCAGTCTCTGCTCACGTGCAACGAAATCAACTGGTTACAAACGAAAAACGCCGCCCATTGGGCGGCGTTTCGGCATTGCAGCGGGAAACCAGATTACTTGATCTTGGTTTCCTTGAATTCGACGTGCTTCTTGGCGACCGGGTCGTACTTGCGGAACGACAGCTTGTCGGTCTTGGTGCGGCTGTTCTTGCTGGTCACGTAGAAGAAACCGGTGTCGGCGGTCGACAGAAGCTTGATCTTGATGTTTGCGGCTTTGGCCATGATATCAGTCCGTTTGTTCGTGGGGTTTTGGCCGCTGGAGCACGGGGAAACACCCGGACGCGGGAAACTTGGCGCGACACATAAAGAACGCGCCCGGAAAGTCAAGCCCGGCAAGCCTAGTGCGACCCGCCTGAGCCTGCTGGTGAACGGAAATCATGCGGTTGCTGTCGCCGGTGACGCAACCTTCTTCCAGTCTCCGGTCGTGTTCCACCAGCGATTCGGATTGGCGCGGTCGTCCAGTCCCTTGGAACGGCTGGCGAGAATCGGTTGAATGCGGATCACCGGTTCCTGGTAGGAATGGGCCTGGAAAATCGCCTCGACGACGCGGGCGGCCAGCACCTGATCGTCCGGCAGTTCGAAGGAAACCTCGACCGTGCCGGGCCGCCGCCGCAATTCGGTTTCGGCACCGGCGGCCGCACCGTCAAGCGGCCTGTAGCGTTCGATGCCGTGCGCCGACTGATAGGCATTGCGGTCATATTTGCCCATGGCCAGCGGCGCAATCGCCACCACAGCATCCATGATGCGGTCGACGTCGGCGGCCGGAGCCTGGAAGGTCACGAGCAGAAGCAGTGTCATTCGTAGCGATGTGGTTTCAAAGCCGCTGTCGATCATGGAAGTGTCCTCAAGTGTTTTGGGACACTCTTTTAGCCCTGTGCTCCTGACACGGTTCTGTCAGCAGCCTGCCACCGTGCGCGCCAAATGCAGGGCTGGCGGCAGTTGCGCTACAGCAGGATCTTGCGAACCAACCTGACGGCGACCAAAGCGATATAGGCGGCGAAGAACAGGCCGAGCGACCAGCCGAAGCCGGACGGGCCGAACGCATCCATGCCGATGCCGATCGCCTGCGGGCCGAGCACCATGCCGACACCGTAGCACAGCACGAAGGCGGCGTTGGCCGACGCCAGTTCATGGCCGGAAAGCTGCGAGCCGAGATGGGCAAGGCCGATCGTGTACATGGCAGCGACGACGCCGCCCCAGACGAACAGAAGCGCGGCCATCAAATGCCAATTCTGGGCGAAGAAGGGCATGAAGACGGTGCCGATAAGACCGACCGTGGCGCAGGCAATCAGCAGGTAGCGGCGATCGCTGACGCGGTCGCTGATCATGCCGATCGGGATCTGCAACAACACATTGCCGAGGCCGATCATGGTCAGCAGAAGGGCCGCATCGGCCTCGGAATAGCCGATGCGGCTGCCATAGATCGGGAACAGCGCAAAGCCGCCGGTTTCCACCGCGCCGAACACCAGCACGGCTGCGGTCGCCGACGGCACCAGCCAGATGTAGCGCAGGAAATTGCTCGTTTCGCCATCCGAGGCGATCGAGGGGCTCTCGTTGCGTGCTGCCAGCACGGGTATCGCCGCCAGCGTCACCAAGGCGATGATGACGCCGAACGGCCTGAAGCCGGAACTGCCGAGATGGGCGAACAGCCACGGTCCGGCGGCAAAGCCGAGCGACAGGACAGTGGCGTAAATGCCCAGCACAAGGCCGCGTCGGTGCGGCGGCGCCGAGGTGCTGATCCAGAATTCGGACAGGATGAACAGCACCGTCAGCGCGATGTGCAGCACGATGCGCAGTGGAAACCACATCCAGAAATCGGGTGCGAAATGAAAGCCGACAAAGGCCAGCGCGCCGGCGGCGATCATGGCGATCATGGTCCAGGCAACGCCGAACCGCATGGCGAGCGGAGTAGCCAGCGGCGCACCGGCGATCGAGGCGAGGCCGGCAACGGCGGTGTTGAGGCCGATCATCGAAGCCGAATGGCCGCGCGTTTCAAGGATGACGCTGAGCAGCGGCATGCCGAGGCCGATGGCGATGCCGACGACGCTGATCGACGAGATCGCCGCCACCATCGGCAGCCAGTGTACGCGTTCGTCGCCCTGTGGTTGGGTATCGACCGTCATGGGATGCTGAATACTCTGCCTGTTTGATCTAAGGAAAGTGCTGAGCGCTTTTCCCGGGAAAACCGCGTCACACTTTTCCTGGAATTGCTCTAGAGAAGTTCGCGGGTGAAGCGGCTGCGGACAAGCCGGTAGAAGGGCACGGGTCCGCCTGGACGCAACAGTGGATCATGGGCGAGGCGCTTTTCCAGCTCGTCCAGGATCATTCGGGTGATGTCGGGTATGTCGGCTTCCCTGGCCTTGGCGAGCGGCAGCCAGACCAGCTCTTCGAGCTCGTTGGTGGGACCGCCACCGGGCAGTTCGACGGCGACGTCGTCACGCCAGGCGCTGAAAAAGCGGGTGTCGAAGCGGCGCACCCGGTTGGGCGGCGTGATGGCGCGCGCAACGAAGCGCAGCATGTCGAGAGAGGGTTGCACGCCGTGTTCGGCAAAGCCTTGCCAATCGGGCCTGGGGGTTGCGAAAGCACCCTTGCGGCCGATCAGCAGCCCGGCTTCCTCATAGGTTTCGCGGATGGCGGACAGGGCGATGGCGCGGGCTCGTCCGGCGCTTGTGCGGCCCGGTCCGGCGATCAGCCTGGCTTCCTGCTCCGGGTGCAATGCGGCGACGACCGGTATGCGGCTATCGGCCGGATCGGTGCGGCCGCCGGGAAAGACGAACTTGCCCGGCATGAAGGCGTGGCCTGCATGACGGCGACCCATCAGAACCAGCACGTTATCGTCCTTGCGGTCGAGCAGGATGAGGGTTGCCGCGTCGCGCGGGCGAATTGGTCGGTCGCTACGAGCGATCATGCTCCGCTCGATCCTGTCGACTTCCGCCTTGGTCATACCGTCCATGCGCAGGACCTAGCGGAAACTTCTGGCAAGCGAAAGTGGCCTTTCACAGTCGATATGTTGCGCCAGGCAGCATTCTTGGCTGCGGCCTAGGCTCCGGGATGCGGCTCGATCAGGTCGTGCTCGCCGCCGAAGCCGTGCATATAGAAGGCCCATTGCAGTCCGATGACGGCACCCTTGATCGGCTGCAGCAACGCAACCGACAAAAGGATGGTCAGCGGAACCCAGATGGCGATGTGCTGCCATGTGGACAGCGTCGACGTGGCCTCAACGCCCATGAAGGCGCCCAGCACGACATGGCCGACGATGACGATGACCAGATAGGCGGGCAGGTCGTCGGCCCGGTGGTGATGCAATTCCTCGCCGCAGACACTGCATGTGTCGACGGTCTTGGTGAAAGCGCGAAACAGCTTGCCTTCGCCGCAATGCGGGCAGCGGCCGAGCAGGCCGCGCTTCATCGCCGTCCACAGCGGGCGCGCGGTCCGGCCCGAGTGATGTTCTCCGCCGAAAACCTGTTCTTCCATGGCTGTTGTCATCATCGTCTCCTGCCGCGCGAACCCGGTCGCGATTGCGACGCGCGGGCGCGGCCCTTGGCCTTGTGAAACGACCGCTTGGAGCCCGGCAGAGGCTTTGGGTCGGTCAACATCTCGAAGCGCATCGCCCCGGCCATCGGCGCCACCTCGATGAGTCGGACCTCGACACGGTCCGCGAGCTGATAACCTTTGCCCGAGCGTTCTCCGAACAGGGAGCGGGCCGTTTCATCGTATATATAGTAATCGCCGCCCAGAGTTGACACCGGGATGAAACCATCCGCGCCGTACTGCGGCAATTGGACAAATAGTCCTGACTTGGTGACGCCGGAGATGCGGGCATCGAACCGGTCGTCGACGCGTTCGGCAAGGTAGGCGGCGATCAGACGGTCGACCGTGTCCCGCTCGGCCGCCATTGCGCGGCGTTCCGTGCCGGAGATCAGCACGGCGACATCTTCGAGCCGTACCGCTTCGTCCTGCGTCAGCCCGCCGGGACCCAATCCGAGTGCGGCAATAAGTCCGCGATGCACGATTAAATCGGCATAGCGGCGGATCGGCGAGGTGAAATGCGCGTAGCGGCGGAGGTTGAGACCGAAATGGCCGATGTTCTTTGGCGAGTATTCGGCTTGGCTCTGCGAGCGCAGAACCACTTCGTTGACCAGGCCTTCATTGTCGGCGCCGCGCACGCGCTCCAAAATGCCGTTGAACTGGCTTGGCTGCATCTGCGCGCCGCGCGCGAGTGACAGGCCCAATGTCTGCAGGAACTCGCGCAGCGATTCCTGTTTGGCCAGTGATGGCGCGTCATGGACGCGATAGACCAATTCCTGTTTCTTCGCCTCGAGCGTTTCGGCCGCTGCGACATTGGCCTGGATCATGAATTCTTCGATGAGCTTGTGGGCATCGAGCCGGTCCGGCACGATGACGCAATCGACGGTGCCGTCCGGCTTGAGCACGATCTTGCGCTCGGGCAGGTCGAGTTCGAGCGGCTGGCGGCCGTCGCGGCCGCGCTTCAGGATCGCATAGGCGTCCCACAGTGGCTTCAGCACGGTTTCGAGGATCGGACCTGTCTTGTCGTCCGGCGCGCCGTCGATTGCCGCCTGAGCCTGTTGGTAGGCGAGCTTTGCCGCCGACTTCATCATGACGCGATGGAAGGAGTGCCTGAGCTTGCGGCCCTCGGCTGAAAAAACCATGCGCACGGCGAGCGCCGGACGGTCCTGGCCCTCCCGCAGCGAGCAGAGATCGTTGGAGATGCGCTCGGGCAGCATCGGCACGACGCGATCCGGGAAATACACCGAATTGCCGCGCTTCAATGCTTCGCGGTCGAGCGCCGTGCCGTAGCGCACATAGGCGGCGACGTCGGCGATTGCGACAGTGGCAACCACGCCGCCGGGGTTCTTCTCGTCGAGATCCGGCGTGGCGAAGACGGCGTCGTCATGGTCCTTGGCGTCGGCCGGATCAATGGTGATCAGCGGCAGGTCGCGCCAATCCTCGCGGTGATCCAACGTCGCCGGTTTGACCGCTTCGGATTCTGCGATGACGTCGGCCGGGAAGATATGCGGAATGTCGTGCGCGTGGATGGCGATCATAGAGACCGCCTTTTCACTGGTCAGAGAGCCCAGCACGTTAAGCACCTTGGCCCTCGGCAGCCCATAGCGGGAAGCCCGCGCCGGCTCGACCTCCACCAGATCACCGTTCTTGGCGCCGTTCTGGAATTCCTTGTCGACGATCAGTTCGGGCTGGCGCCGTTCCACTGGCTCGATGCGGAAGGTGCCGTCCTGCAAGATGCGAAAGACACCGAGCACGGCATCGGTACGTTTTTCGAAAATCTTCACCACCCGCCCGGTGTAGGCGGGGCCGCCCAGGGCGACGTTCGTGTCGTCGGCCGGAAAGGTCTTGGCCAGCACGCGGTCGCCAATGCCGGGCGCCGGTCCACTGCCACTGCGCGACAGGCGGATGGAAACGATGGGCGGCGGCCCATTGGCCGTGTGTTCGGTAGGACGGGCCAAGAGCACGCCATCGGCATCGCGGTCGAAAATATCGAGGACGGTGACATGGGGCAGGGCACCGACGCGAGCCAGCCCCTTGCGGTCCTTGGTGAGGACGCCTTCGTCCTGCAAGTCGCGCAAAATATCCTTCAGCCAGATGCGGTCGTCGCCGCGCAGTGCGAACGCCTTGGCGATGTCGCGTTTGCCGGCGCGATCGGGATTTTCGGCGATGTAGCGCAGGATTTCGTCACGCGAGGGCCGGTAGTCGTCCTTGACCTTGGCCCTGGTGTCGGCGGTGCGCGGATCGCCGTGGGTTCTGCCGGTGATCTTGCGCGCCACGCTGTCCTATCCTTTTTTCTTCGCGGCCGGCTTCTTCGCAGCCGGCTTCTTGGCTGCCGCCTTCTTGGTCGCCGGGGCCTTGGCCGCGGCTGCCTTTCGGAACGGCTTCTTGCCGCCGCCGCCCTTGGCTTCCTTCTCGGCAATGAATGCCAGCGCATCCTCGATCGTCACCGACTGCGGATCCTTGCCCTTGGGCAGCGTAGCATTGACCTTGCCGAAATTCACGTAAGGCCCGTATTTGCCGTCGCGCACGACGATCTTGCCGCCGCCATCGGGATGGTCGCCAAGCTCCTTCAGCGCTGCGGCAGTACCGCCATTGCGGCCGCCCTTGCCCTTCAGCTGCTTCTCGGCGATCACCGATACGGCGCGGTTGAGGCCGATCGAGAACACGTCCTCGATGCTTTCGAGATTGGCATAGGTGCCGTCATGCAGCACGAAGGGGCCGTAGCGGCCAAGCCCGGCTGAGATCATCTTGGCGGTTTCCGGATGCTGGCCGACATCGCGCGGCAGCGACAGCAGCGCCAGCGCCTTTTCGTGGTCGATCGACTCGGCCGTCCAGCCCTTGGGCAGGCTGGAACGCTTGGCCTCCTTGCCGTCGCCACGCTGCAGATAGGGGCCGAAGCGACCGCTGCGCAGCGTGATTTCCTCTGACGTGTAAGGGTCCTTGCCGATCACCTTGGTGCCGTCCTCGCCGCCGCCATTCTCGCCATTGGGATTGGCGGCATCGCCGAGCTGGCGGGTGAAGGAGCATTCGGGATAGTTGGAGCAGCCGACAAAGGCGCCGAACTTGCCAAGCTTCAGCGACAGATTGCCGGTGCCGCATTTCGGGCAGATGCGCGGATTGGAGCCGTCCTCCCGCGTCGGGAACACCAGCGGCGCCAGTTCTTCATTGAGCGCGTCGAGCACGTCGGTGACGCGCAGTTCCTTGATGTCGGCGACGGCGCCGGAAAAATCCTTCCAGAAATCGCGCAGCACGTCCTTCCAGGCGAGCTTGCCGTCGGAAATCTCGTCGAGCTTTTCCTCGAGGGACGCGGTGAAGTCGTATTCGACATAACGCTTGAAGAAGCTTTCAAGAAAGGCCGACAGCAGCCGGCCCTTGGCCTGCGGCACCAGCCGGCGCTTGTCGATGGTGACGTAGTCTCGGTCCTCGAGCGTCTTCAGGATCGCCGTATAGGTAGAAGGCCGGCCGATGCCGAGTTCTTCCAGCTTCTTGATCAGCGAAGCTTCGGAATAGCGCGGCGGCGGCTCGGTGGTGTGCTGGGTGGCATTGATCGCCTGGCGGGCTAGCTGCTCGCCGGCGCGGATTTCAGGCAGGCGGCGGTTTTCCTCGTCTTCCGCATCGTCGTCCTTCTGGTCGGTGTAGGCGGCGATGAAACCGTCGAACCGAACGACCGAACCGATGGCACGCAGCTCTGCGGTGCGCGATCCGTTGACCGCTTCGATCTCGGCGGTGGTGCGCTCGATCTCGGCTGGCTGCATCTGGCTGGCGATGGCGCGCTTCCAGATCAGCTCATAGAGCCGCATCTGGTCGGAATCGAGATATTGCCTGACGGATGCCGGGGTGCGCATGAAATCCGTCGGGCGGATCGCTTCGTGCGCTTCCTGGGCGTTCTTGGCCTTGGCGGTGTATTGGCGCGGCTTTTCCGGCAGGTATTTCGGACCGAATTCCTTGGCAATGGCGTCGCGTGCGGCGTCGATCGCCTCGGGTGCCATCTGCACGCCGTCGGTTCGCATATAGGTGATGAGACCTGTGGTCTCGCCGCCGATCTCCATGCCTTCATAGAGGCGTTGCGCCACCTGCATGGTGCGGCTGGCCGAGAAGCCGAGACCCGATGAGGCGGCCTGCTGCAGCGTCGAAGTGGTGAAGGGCGGGCCGGGATTGCGCTTTGTCGGCTTGGCTTCGACCGACACCGCCTTGAAGGTCGCGCCTTCGAGCATCGACTTGATGTCGTTGGCCTGCGCCTTGTTGGAAATGTCGAGCTTTTGCAGCTTCTTGCGATCGAAGGCGGTCAGCCGCGCTTCGAAATTCTCGTTGCGCGGCGTGCCCAGCAGTGCAGCGATCTGCCAGTATTCCTCGCGGATGAAGCGCTCGATCTCGGATTCGCGATCGCAGACCAGGCGCAGCGCAACCGACTGGACGCGGCCGGCCGAGCGGGCGCCCGGCAGCTTGCGCCACAGCACCGGCGACAGCGTGAAGCCGACGAGATAATCGAGCGCGCGGCGGGCGAGATAGGCATCGACCAGCGGCGCATCGATCTGGCGCGGATTGGCCATCGCCTCCAGCACCGACGACTTAGTGATGGCGTTGAAGACGACGCGGCTGACCGGCTTGTCCTTCAGCGCGCGCTTCTGCTTCAGCACTTCAAGAACGTGCCAGGAGATGGCTTCACCTTCGCGATCCGGGTCGGTGGCGAGGATCAGGCCATCGGCATCCTTGACCGCCTTGGCGATGTCGGCAAGCCGCTTGCCCGAGGCCGTGTCGACCGCCCAGGACATGGCGAAATCCTCATCCGGACGCACCGAGCCGTCCTTGGCCGGCAAATCCCTGATATGGCCGAACGAGGCCAGAACCTTGTAGTTCTTGCCGAGGTATTTGTTGATTGTCTTCGCCTTGGCCGGCGATTCGACGACGACGACGTCCATGAGGTCTCATATCAGCTGTGGTGCGGCAGAAGAATTCCGCTGCGCGCGACGAAATCTCGTTCTATTTGTCGCTCACATGGCCGCGCTTTTGCATCCGGTCAAGGGGACGCGCCCAAATTGCGGGCCGATCCGAAGCAATACACTCTTAGAGTGTATGGAGAAAATCACAGAACTTGGGAAAGGGAGATGGTGGTCTCAAGTCAGCGGAAACGCTGGTTTTCATTTTCGCCGAGTCGCGGAAAGCTGCTGGAGCAGTGGCATCGGGGCGACGCCAGTGGCAAATTGATCGACGCTGGCCGCCGGCTGCATAGAGCGATGCCTGGCGACCAGCCTTGTTCCGCCATCAGGCGTGAATGTATTGAGTATCTTAGTCGGCCTTGACGATATGCCAGACTTCGCCGACGCCGTCGCCGGTCACATCGCCGGGCTTCTTGTCCTTGATGAAGGTGTAGACCGGCTTGCCGTCATAGGCCCACATCTTGGTGCCGTCGGTGCGGTCGACAACGGTCCATTCGTCATCCGCATTGGCGCCGGCTTCGGCTTTCAGCGGCGGCCAGTTGGTGGCGCATTTGTCGTAGCAATTGGTCTTGCCCTTCTCGTCCTTGTCATAGGTATACAGCGTCATGCCGTTGGCGTCGGTGTAGATCTTGGTGCCATTGACCTCGGCTTCCTTCCACGCGTCGGCGGCGAAGGATGCGGCGGTGCTGAGCAGAAGCGCTGCCAGTCCTGCGGTTATGGTTTTCATGGAAATCTCCCTGACTGGTATCTGGAGACGCGCGGGAAATCGCGGCCTCGCTGTGTCAACGCCCAGGGGCTGCCGTTTCTTCCCCGGCAAGCATGATCTTGCCAACACAATGGTGATTGGTGGACAAGGCTGCGCGTCGCTATATCAGCGGCACGACAGTGGAGTTCCTGGAAATGGCATTGGACATCGGCTATGTCAGCGCGGTCGGGGCGGGAGCGATCTCGTTCCTGTCGCCTTGCGTGCTGCCGCTGGTGCCGCCCTATCTCTGCTACATGGCCGGCGTCTCGGTCGACGATTTCCGCGGCAATGCGGGTGCGACAGCGCGTGAAGGCGCGCGCGGCGCGCTGCTTTATTCCTCGATCGCCTTCGTGCTCGGCTTCTCGACCGTCTTTGTCGCGCTTGGCGCCGGGGCTTCGACCATCGGCCGGCTGCTGCGTATCTGGCAGGAGCCGCTGGCGATGGGCGCCGGTGTGCTGATCATCCTCATGGGCCTGAATTTCCTCGGTATCCTGCGCATTCCGCTGCTTTCACGCGAGGCGCGCTTCCAGTCGCAAGGCAAGCCGGCAAGCGCCGTCGCCGCCTATGTCATGGGGTTGGCCTTCGCCTTCGGCTGGACGCCCTGCATCGGTCCGGTGCTCGGTCCGATCCTGACGCTGGCCGGCGGCCGCGAGACGGTGGGCGAGGGCGCGCTGCTGCTCGCCGCCTATTCGCTCGGGCTGGGCATCCCGTTCCTGATCGCCGCCCTGTTTTCCGGCGCCTTCATGCGCTTCCTCGGCAAATTCCGCGTCCATCTCGGCCGCGTCGAAAAAGCGATCGGCGCGCTGCTGGTCGTTGCCGGCGTGTTTTTCCTCACCGGCGGCGTGCAGACGGTGTCTTACTGGCTGCTGGAGAATTTTCCGGTGCTGGGGCGGTTGGGGTAATTTTTGGTCCGATATCGAACGTGTTTTCGTGTTCGAATGGCTCTTTGCATTACTGATTAAAAGTCAGTTGCTCTACCTATCGCACCGGAATTTAACCGCATTGGTGCAGCATGGCGCCACTGCTATCCTGTCTTGATTCCCAACCCTTTTCATATGGTTGTCCCTTCCATGAGCCAGAGATCCTGCCTGTCCGTCATTCTCGCCGCCGGCGAAGGCACGCGCATGAAGAGCGTGCTGCCGAAGGTGCTGCACCAGATCGCCGGCCTGCCGATGGTCGCCCATGTGGTGAAGGCAGCCGAAGCCGCCGGCGCCGGCAGCCAGGCGCTGGTGATCGGTCATGGCGCCGACGAGATGCGCAAGGCTGCGGCAAAGTTCGCGCCGAAGGCCGAGACTTTCGTGCAGGAGAAGCGCCTTGGCACCGCGCACGCCGTGCTGGCCGCACGCGATGCGATATCAAAGGGTTATGACGACGTCCTGGTGATGTTTGGCGACACGCCGCTGATCGACGCGGATGCGCTGACCGTGGCGCGGCTGAAACTGGCCGAGGGCGCCGCCGTCGTCGTGATCGGCTTCCGCCCGCCCAGCCCGACCGGATATGGCAGGCTGATCGAGAAGGACGGCAAATTGGTGGCCATCCGCGAGGAGAAGGACTGTTCCGAGGAGGAAAGAAAGATCGGCTTCTGCAATGCCGGCATGATGGCGGTGGCCGGCGCCCACGTGCTGACACTGCTCGATCAGGTTGGCAATAAGAATGCCAAAGGCGAATATTATCTCACCGACATTGTCGAGATCGCCAGTGCGCGAGGCCTGGATGTCGTCGCCACCGAAGCCAGCTTCGAAAGCGCACTCGGTATCAACAACCGCGCCGAACTTGCGCAAGCCGAGGGCATATGGCAGGCGCGCCGGCGGCATGAAGCGATGCTGTCGGGCGTGACGCTGATCGCGCCGGAGACCGTGTATTTCTCGCACGACACCGAGATCGGCACTGACACGATCGTCGAGCCCAATGTCTGGTTCGGTCCGGGCGTGAAGATTGCGACGGGCGCCAAGATACATGCGTTCAGCCACATCGAAGGCGCCACCATTGCGTCCAATTGCGATGTCGGGCCATACGCGCGGCTGCGGCCGGGTGCTGATCTCCGGGACAAGGCCAAGGTCGGCAATTTCTGCGAGGTCAAGCAGGCGGTTATCGAAGAGGGCGCCAAGGTCAACCATTTGACCTATATCGGCGATGCCCGCGTCGGCGCAGGCGCCAATATCGGCGCCGGCACCATCACCTGCAATTATGACGGCTATTCGAAATTCTTCACGGACATCGGCGAGGGCGCGTTCATTGGCTCCAATTCGTCGCTGGTGGCACCTGTCACCATCGGCAAGGGCGGCTACATTGCCTCGGGCAGCGTGATCACGGAAAGCGTGCCCGACGATGCGCTGGCCTTCGGCCGTGCTCGCCAAAAGACGATCCCGGGCAAGGGCAAGGAATTGCGCGAACGCTTTGCTTCGGCCGCGGCTGCGAAGAAAAAGTAAGACCAGCCCGCAAAAAACCGAACGATTGCAGTAACCGGATTGCAAGAGCGGTCTGTCATGGTGCATCGACAAGAATGAGCGTTCCGTTACACGGGACGAAATGCAATGTGACTTTCGCGGCAGGCCGGCCATCCCTAAATAGCGCTGGTTTTCCACGGGGAATCGGGGGCTGTCTGCATGTGCGGTATCGTTGGAATCGTCGGCCACTCGCAGGTTGCGCCGCTCATCGTCGATGCGCTGAAGCGGTTGGAATATCGCGGCTATGACTCGGCCGGCGTCGCCACCATCGAGCACGGCCAGCTTGCTCGCCGCCGCGCCGAAGGCAAGCTGATCAACCTCGAGCGCCGGCTCAAGGACGAGCCGCTCGACGGTACGATCGGCATCGGTCACACACGCTGGGCGACACACGGCGTGCCCAACGAGACCAATGCGCATCCGCATTTTTCCGACGGTGTCGCCATCGTCCATAACGGCATCATCGAGAATTTCGCCGAATTGCGCGAAGAACTGATCCGCGACGGCTATTCTTTCTCCTCGCAGACCGACACCGAGGTCGTCGCCCATCTGGTGGCGCGCGAACTCGCTAAAGGCCTGAAGCCGGTCGAGGCCGCGCACCAGGCGCTGAAGCGACTGGAAGGCGCCTTTGCGCTGGCAATCATGTTCAAGGGCGACGAGGACCTGATCGTCGGCGCGCGCAACGGTCCGCCTTTGGCTGTCGGCCATGGCGATGGCGAGATGTTCTTGGGCTCCGACGCCATCGCGCTCGCACCGTTCACCAATTCGATCACCTATCTCGAAGATGGCGACTGGGCGGTGGTGCGCCGCGACGGCGTTGCCATCTTCGACATCGACGGCACAAAGGTCGACCGCAAGCGCCAGCAGTCGCTGTCGACGAGCTTCATGGTCGATAAGGGCAATCGCCGCCATTTCATGGAGAAGGAGATCCATGAGCAGCCCGAAGTGATCTCGCATACCTTGGCGAATTATCTCGATTTTGTCGGCGGCGTCTCCAAGCCGCTGGATCTGCCGTTCAATTTCGCAGAGATCAACCGGCTGGCGATTTCGGCCTGCGGTACCGCCTATCTTGCCGGCCTGATCGGCAAATACTGGTTCGAGCGCTACGCGCGCCTGCCCGTCGACATCGATGTCGCCTCCGAATTCCGTTACCGCGAAATGCCATTGTCGAAGAACGACGCGGCGTTCTTCATTTCGCAGTCCGGTGAGACTGCCGACACGCTGGCCTCGCTGCGTTATTGCCGCAAGGCCGGCATGAAGATCGGCGCGATCGTCAATGTGCGCGAATCGACCATGGCGCGCGAATCCGATGTCGTGCTGCCGACGCTCGCCGGGCCGGAGATCGGCGTTGCCTCGACCAAGGCGTTCACCTGCCAGCTTTCGGTGCTGGCATCGCTTGCCGTGCGGGCCGGCGTGGCGCGCGGGACAATCTCGAAAGAACAAGAGAAGACCCTGGTGCGCGCGCTTTCGGAAGCGCCGCGCTATGCCAATCAGGTGCTCAAGCTTGAAGAGCAGATCGAACGGATCGCGCGTGAACTCTCACGCTACAAGGACGTGCTCTATCTCGGCCGCGACACCAACTTTCCGCTGGCCATGGAAGGCGCGCTGAAACTCAAGGAAATCTCCTATATCCACGCCGAGGGCTATGCGGCCGGCGAGCTGAAGCATGGACCGATCGCGCTGATCGACGAGAACATGCCGGTCATCGTCATTGCGCCGCACGACCACATTTTCGAAAAGACCGTTTCGAACATGCAGGAAGTGGCGGCGCGCGGCGGCAAGATCATCCTGATCACCGACAGCAAGGGTGCGGCGCTGACGAGCGTCAAGACGATGGAGACGATCGTGCTGCCGGACGTGCCGGAAATCATCTCGCCGATCATCTACGCGCTGCCGATCCAGATGCTCGCCTATTTCACCGCCGTGTTCATGGGCACCGACGTCGACCAGCCGCGCAATCTGGCGAAATCGGTGAC